>NZ_JAUONW010000022.1:0-135205 GCF_030546345.1 Caloramator sp. CAR-1 | reverse complement strand
GGTGTCATGTTGAAGTATTTACTAACCGTTTTGTAATCCACCCCCAGATATCTTGCAATTTGAGACTTTTTCAAGCCATTTCCCTTTAGGTTTTTGATTTCAGAAAACAATCTCCATCCCTTCTTTTTACCATTTATGATTCCCACAATATCTCCCCCTGTTATCTTAAACTAATTAAATTTTAACAGGAGAAGATAGTTGCTGTATATATTACTGGTAAATTTTCGGGATTTTTAACTTCCGAAATCTCTCCATTTTATTTTACCACTTACAATATATACAATTATATAAAAATTATATATTAGTGCAAAAAAATATGAATATAACAAGTTATATAATAAACTTGCATCGCTTTGGTGCAAGTTTATTTTTTAGGAGGTGGAAATTTGAATCTTTTGAATGAAATAAAGAAAATAAAAAATATTGACCTTGAGGGAATCGATGAAGAATTGGAGACTATCGATGAAGAAGTATTAATAGGAATAGAAAACAAAAACATAATTGAAAGGGCTGTAAAAAAGAGCCTTCAGGGAATCGAATGGATATCCCAGGAATTAGAGAGCTTGTCTAAAAACATTGAAAAGCTAAAGGAAAATGAAATAAACTTATTAAAAGCCGTTATATATATTTATGACTACATCGATGGAATAATAATGGCTTTAATTAAGAGCGGAAAAATTGATGAAAAAAACATATACTTAATGGACAAGGCTGCAGAAATACTTAACAAATTTGAAAGCGAATTGAAAAAGGCAGGGGTGATTGTGGAAAAAAGTGAGTATAAAAAGTTTGACACCTATCTGCATGAGATAATTGCAACGGAAAAGAATGATGAATGGGAGGAAGGAACTATTCTTCATGTTATCAAGAAAGGTTTTATTTATAACGGCAAAATTTTAAGAAAAGCAAAGGTTATAACATCAAGTAAAGGAGATGATATAAAATGGCCATAATTGGAATAGATTTAGGAACATCCACCTGCGAAATTGCTTATTTTAAGGATGGTAAGCCGCAAATAATTTTAAACGACAAGGGTGAAAGGATAACCCCCTCCTATGTTGGGATTGACACCAATGGCGACATAGTTGTTGGTCAGGATGCAAAGGACCAATTTATAGGGAGACGACAATTTACAACCATGGAATATAAAAGACTTATGGGGACAAATGAGAAGATTAGATTAGGGGATAAACTTTACTTTCCAGAAGAAATATCTGCCATAATGCTTAAATATTTAAAGGAATGTGCAGAAAAATATTTAAAAGAGGAAGTTACCGAAGCTGTAATTACTGTTCCTGCAAATTTTAACAATAACCAAAGGGAAGCTACTTTAAATGCCGCTAAACTTGCTGGGCTTAAGGTTGAAAGACTCATTAATGAGCCAACAGCAGCTGCCCTTGCCTTCGGACTTAAAAATATTGATAAAAATTTAAAGGTTTTAGTTTTTGATTTTGGCGGTGGCACATTAGATGTTACTGTTCTTGAAATATTCGATGGGGTTATAGATGTAATGTCAAGCTATGGGGATCCATTTCTTGGAGGAAAAGACTTTGATGAGAGACTATGCGAATTTATAATACAAGAGATGAAAAGGCGAATTAATTTTCATGTAGCACAGGATGATTTTTTGACTATGTCTAAAATTAAAGCTGCAGCAGAAGAGGCTAAAAAGAACCTTTCCTTTGATAAGGAGGCCTTAATTGTTATCGAAAACGTATATAGCAATGGAAATATTATTGACTTTAAGATAAAGATTTCGAGGGAAGAGTTTGAAGAAATGGTTTTTGACTTAGTTGAAAGGGCAGGATACATCATAGATAAGGCGTTGGAGGATAAGGATTTAAGTTATGATGATATAGATTTAGTGCTTATGGTTGGTGGAACTACAAGAATACCCCTTGTTAGAAAATATGTAAAGGAAAAATTAAATAAGGACATAAAGACCGAAATAAACCCAGATGAGGCGGTGGCACTAGGTGCAGCCATTCAGGCAGCAATTATGTCAGGTAAAATGGATGAAGAAAAGGGTTTAATGATAACGGATATTTGTCCATACAATTTAGGAGTGGCAAGCGTTGCAGAGATAAATGGTCAGCTTTTTGCGGATGTATTTTCAAAGATAATTGAAAGAAATACTACTATTCCAACGTCTAAATCAAAGGAGTTTTATACCCTTTATGATAATCAAACTGAAGTAGAAATAAAGGCCTATCAAACGCTTGATAATGATTGCTTGTTCGTTGATGATGCAACCTTTATTGGAAGTTTTCATTTAAGCGGTATACCGGAGAATAAAGCTGGTAAAGAAGCTATATTAGTTGAGTTTTCCTATGATTTGAATGGGAATATAAAAATCACTGCTACGATAAAAAGCAATGGAATATCGAAGGATTTAGAGATAAAAAATCAAAGCAGCCTATCTTTAGATCAAGTTATTGAAAAGATGGATGCCATTGACGATTCATGGAAAAAATCTAGATTAGCTTCAAAATATAAAATAACAATCGAAACAGCTGAAAAAAAGATAAAACAAATGGATGATATTAAGTTGAAAAATGAACTTTTCGATTTGGTTGTTAAACTAAAAGAATATATAAAAAATGAAGATGAAGAAAATGCAGATTTAATTGACGGAAGGATTTTGGACTTTATTTTAGATATCTAAAACGGAGGGTTTAATGTGTTACAAAGTATCATAAATAAAGGCTTTTATTATGCCAAAAAGGGAGATTTGAAAAGGGCTCAAAGAATTTTTGATTTTATCATAAAAACAAGGGAATATACTCCTGAAGTATTGCATGCTTCAGGAGTGATACTTTTGTATTATGGTGAATTTAAAAAGGCATTAAAATTATTAAAATTCAATGCAAAAAACAACCTTTATCAACCCTCTAAAGAGATAGTAGAAAATATTGAAGAAATTAAAAAATATGTAGAAGATTTTAATAAGGCTTTAAACGAATTCAAAATGAACTCATTTAATAAGGTAATAGATTTGTTGGAGAACTATAGACAAAGAGGATTTTTAACTTATGATGCACAAAAGCTTCTCACGTTGGCCTATTATAAGCAAAAGAGGATAGATGATTGTAAAAAGCTGTTAAAGGAGATAGATGAAATATATCCCTTTAATGATTTCACTAAAGAAGTATATAAAGAACTAAATGGACTTTATTATAACGCTAAAAAGTTTTATGAAAAGGCTGTAGTGTGTTTGTTATTAATCGTGATGCTTGGTCCGATGTATTTTATTGGCTTTAGAAATAAAGAAGTGAATAAACCGAAAAAAATACATGCTTATCATGTAAATGACAAGTTTTATGAACTTTTGAAAAACTACTTAGAAGGGGATTATTGTGGGTTTGAAAAAACAAAAGGAAAAACGGATTTAAGGGGATTTAATGAAAAGGAACTGTTGATTTTTAATCTAATTCAGAAGCAATATGAACAAATTGATTTAAGTTACTTTTACAATCAGGGGTTGAAAGCGTTTAGGAAGAAAGATTATAAAAGAGCATCAGAGTATTTTGAAATTGCAAATAAGATTCAAAGTGATAGTTACTTAAAAGAGCATATATTGTTCTTCTTAGCTTCTTCTTATAAATATTTCGATAAAGAAAAAGCCATTTGTTACTACAATGAATATATAAACAAATATATTGACGGATGTTATAGAGCAGAAACTTTATATACATTAACGTTAATATCAACTGATAAAGCTGAAGCCTTTAGATATGCTTTGCAGATTGAGAAGGAATATAAAGATACGATTTATTATAATTCAAAAATAAAAAAGATTTTGAGGGAATATAACTAAAAATTGAAAAGACATGTTTTTGTTAGTAATATATGGAATTTGTTAAAATTATTTGTTATAATAAATCTAGGCAAAAGTAATCAAAAAACCCCCAATCACTTTTTATACATAGGGGGGTTTTTTGAAAACCACTACATCGCAGAAAAATCAAAGCTTGGGAGGTAATTTTTTCAATATACAATCTGTGTATAAAACTTATTTTAACAGCTAAAAAAAGCGATTTTAAATAGGTTTTCAAAAACCACATTCTCAGGCTAGATTTTTCAATACCTCACAAGGGGTGCCGTAGAAATGACCTTGACCTGATTGAAGGGATTATCACGTTGATTATGTAATTTATCGCTGCAATAATTACAGCTATGTAGAAATGACCTTGACCTGATTGAAGGGATTATCACGCGCAGACAACTTCGCCACGCACAAAGATGCCCGCAGGTAGAAATGACCTTGACCTGATTGAAGGGATTATCACTTGGAAGCAGCTTTTTTTCTTAGTGTGACGTTATCTTTGAAGTAGAAATGACCTTGACCTGATTGAAGGGATTATCACTTTCTTGAAGTTTCTTTAATAATTCTAAATTTGCCATAGTAAGTAGAAATGACCTTGACCTGATTGAAGGGATTGAGCAGCTTTTGCTGCTATTTTTTTGTGCAAAAAAATATGAATGTGCAAAATTATAAAATTGACCTAGAGGAGGTGAAAGTTTGGAGGATCTTTATGTTGTTAAGCAGGGGTGTGTTATAAAAAAATTTGATGAACAATTTTTGGTAACAAAGGGCGGGATCAAAATATTTTCTGTTCCTACTTACAAGGTGGACAAAATATTATTGTTCGGCAATCAACAAATAACATCTCAAGCTCTTGCTTTAGCCTTTGAAAACAATATTGATGTTTTATTTTTATCGACAAAAGGGAGACTAAAGGGAAAAGTATACCCCAATATATCAAAAAATGTTTATTTAAGATTTGCACAGTATGAGTGTTGGCGTGATAAAGAAAGAAGATTAAAATTAGCAAAGATATTTATAAAAGGGAAAATTGTTAATCAACAAAATTTATTAAAGCGATATAAAATCTATGATGAAAGATTGGAAGGATTAATGTTAAATGTTGAAAGAGCAAAAGATAATGAAGAACTATTAGGTATAGAAGGATTAGCAAGCAAATATTATTTTGAAGATTTAAAGAATATAATTCCCAAGGATTATAACTTTGATGGCAGAAACAGAAGACCACCTAAGGATGAAGTGAATAGCTTATTGAGTTTAACATACACGATGGTTCTTAATGAAATAATTTCTCAGGTTGAAAGAAATGGCTTAGATAGCTATGTTGGCTTTTTACATAGTATAAAATATGGTAGACAATCTTTGCCATTAGATTTACTTGAAGAATTTAGACAGTATTTTTGTGATTTATTTATTATTAAACTTTTAAACAGAAAAGAGATAACAAAATTAGACTTTTATTTTGATGAGGATGGTGTTTTCCTTAAAGAGAATTCATTAAAAAAATACATATTAAAATTTAATAATGAAATGGAAAAGGTAAAACCTTTAATAAAAAATCAAATTAGTCTTCTTAAAAATTATTTTATACGAGGTGAAGAATATATGCCTGTGGTGTTAAAATGATTAAAGGGATCATATCCTATGATATTAGTATAGATAGGTATAGAAACAAATTAAGCAGGATACTATCCAACTATTGCACAAGAATACAATATAGCGTTTATCAATTTGAACTTGATGAAAAGATATATAAAGATATGCTCAAAAAAATAGAAGCCTTTTATAGAAATTACTTAAGATATGCCTATACATCGGCAAATATAGATGACATTACAAGAAGTATTTATATATTTTTATTATGTGAAGGGTGCTTTAATAGGAAAATCGTTTTTGATAAAAGAGTCAAAAATTCTAATAGGGAAATGATAATATGAAAAAGTATATGATAAAAAACAAAAATAAATTCCGCGAGGTAGTAGTTTATGAAGATGATGAACTTAGATTAAGAAAAGAATTAAAAGAAAAGTTAGAAAAATATTTTATCTTTCCACCTTGCGTATTTTCATTTATTAAAGGCAGATCTGCTAAAGATGCAATAATATTAGCCAAGGAATATATAAATCAATACGATTATTTTTTCAAATGTGACATAAAGGATTTTTTTCCTTCAATAAATATAGAAAAACTTTTGAATTTACTTAGAAAAAGGGTAAATGATGTTAAATTTTTTAAAGAATTAGAAAAATTAATAATCGAAGATAACAAAATAGCTGATTTTAAAGGATTACCTTTAGGAAGCCCCTTAAGTCCTATTCTATCTAATGTTTATCTTGAAGAATTTGATAATTATTTTTATAAAAATAAAAAAATACGATATCTAAGGTTTTGTGACGACATGATATTTTTTAGCAATGCTAATATATATGACGAGATTATTAACAAACTAAAAGAATTAGGTCTAAACTTAAATGAAACAAAAACTATTTTAGGTGCTAAGGGAGATAGTGTAAAGTTTTTGGGAATTATAATAAATTTTAAAAAGGTAAGGGTAGATGATGATAAAATGAGGGAACTTGCAAGCAAAAACCTAAATATTCCAGGTTATTATAATAATTTAATTGATAATAACGATTTAATTGCTTTGTTAGATGCAGTAAAAAATAAAGATGAAGAAAAGTTTATTTCGGTGTTAAGTGAACTTAACAAAGAATTATTAAATGATAATGTGATAGAAAGATTAAAGAAAAAAATAGAAGTTCAGCTTGGTGAAAAACATAAATTGGCTTTTCAATATATACTTTTTAATAACAAGGATGAAATTATAGAAAAATTAGTAGAAGAAAACAAATTTTATTTAATTGAGGAATTTGAAGAACTCATAAGGCAAATAGAAAACAAAAACAAGTATATAAGAGAATTTATTAAACTGTTTTCAGGGAGAAAGAGCGTATATTTTGTAACTAAAAATGGTAATAAAGATTACCAAAAAATAAACGGAGAGATAGATGATGCATTAGTAAAGAAACATTTTAATGGACTAATAACTCTTGCTGTAAGATTAGACTGCGAAAATGGAACTAGCAATAAGCTTGTTTTTGATATTGACTGTGTAAATGATGTGCAAAAAGCCTTTAATGTTGCAAAAGAAATAAAAAGGGAATTGATGCATAAGGGATACGAATCATATATCGAATTTAGCGGTAAAAAGGGTTATCATGTTTGGACTTTCTTTAAAGAAACTATAAAAATAAATTTATTAGAAAAAATAGCAAAAGAGGTATTAGAAAATGTGAATTATAAGGATGTGAATATTGAAATAAAACCTAAAGAAAATATTATAGTTGATACAGAAAATGTAATTAAATTGCCGTTAGGATTGCACCCTGAAACTTGTAAAAGGACGGAATTTTTAGAAATTAGCAGCCTTAAAGATATAAAATTAAATGAATATTATAGTTATGCCGATGACAATGTTTTCTTTGAAAATTTAAGGCAAAATTACAATGAAGCTTATAAAATAGCGGTAAATTGTAAAGTAATAAAATATTTGCTGGAAAACGGTATAAGAAAAAAGCATTTGACTCATTTTGAAAGGCTTTTACTTTTATATGTATTTAATTACATAGAAAAAGGGAAGGACTTTATCCATTTTTTGATGAGCCAAATGGATAATTATAGTTTTAACATCACAGAGAAATTTATTAACAAAGCACCCGAAAGGCCAATATCTTGTAAGAAAATCAGGGAATATATGAAGGATAATGATATAATATCAGAATGCTGCTGTAAATTTGAAATACCAGAGGGTGTTTATTCAAGCCCAATTCTTTATTCTGATAATGCAGAGTTTTTTAAAACATCTGTTGAACTTTCTATAAAAGAAGTAGTTGATGAAGTATTAAAATTAAAATCCCAAAGGGAAGAATTAGACAAAAAGATAACTCATTTAGAGAGAAAGCTAAATGTTTTGTTTAATATTTTAGGCAAAGACGAAGTAAATATTGATATTGGAAAATTAAAAAGAATAAGAGAAAATGAAGAAAGTAAATGGATTATTGATATAAAATTTTGAATAATGTGGAATTTTAGACGAGATATTGTTATAATTATACATAGGAAAATCAATCAAAAAACCCCCAATCACTTTTTATACATAGGGGGTTTTTTGAAAACCACTACATCGCAGAAAAATCAAAGCTTGGCAGGTAATTTTTTTAATATACAATCCGTGTATAAAACTTATTTTAACAGCTAAAAAAAGCGATTTTAAATAGGTTTTCAAAAACCACATTCTCAGGCTAGATTTTTCAATACCTCACAAGGGGTGCCGTAGAAATGACCTTGACCTGATTGAAGGGATTATCACTACGATTGATGTTGCTATTGCAACATCAATGTTGTCCCAGTAGAAATGACCTTGACCTGATTGAAGGGATTATCACATTCTTTAAGTCTTGTCTTTAGTTGGGCAATTTCCAACTAGTAGAAATGACCTTGACCTGATTGAAGGGATTATCACCTTGTTGTTTTTGACTCCATGGTCCAATGTTATCACCCGTAGAAATGACCTTGACCTGATTGAAGGGATTATCACCTCGCCTCCGAAGTATTCCTTTATCGTGAATACTTCGGAAACGTAGAAATGACCTTGACCTGATTGAAGGGATTATCACAGACCAAAGGTCGATATTAGAAGCGCAGACAACTTCGCCACGGTAGAAATGACCTTGACCTGATTGAAGGGATTATCACAAGGACTTCGTACGTTTTGTACTCGTCCTTGACCTTTCCGCATAGTAGAAATGACCTTGACCTGATTGAAGGGATTATCACTATAAGACCAGCGTAGTCTACAACTACTTCTTCTGCAGTAGTAGAAATGACCTTGACCTGATTGAAGGGATTATCACCCAAACTATCAGGATATCTACCTATTACACTACAAGCAGAGTAGAAATGACCTTGACCTGATTGAAGGGATTATCACGGCCTTTAGAATTTCAATTGCAGCAGCGATAATTTGCTGCGTAGAAATGACCTTGACCTGATTGAAGGGATTATCACCTTCATTGGCATTATGGCCATGTTTTCACCTCCTTTAATGTAGAAATGACCTTGACCTGATTGAAGGGATTAATAGAATTGTTCGATTATGCAGAAAAATATGAATGGGTAATGTTTTATAATTGGATCAAGAAGAGAGGTGATTTACTGGAGAAGGGCATTTGTGGGGAAAGTCAATTTGACTTTATGTGCGAATTTTTCGCACATAACATAAGGCTTTTTAATGCCTTATGTTAAGGTAGCAATCTTTGGTTGCTACCTGGCTGAACTTTTTTAGTTCAGCATAAAGGCTTGAGCATAGCCTTTGCATTAAGAAAGGAGAGATAATTATGATCATTTAAAATACAGTGCTAGGCAATGGTGCTTAGCATACCAGCTTATAGGCTGGAGCCAATAGGTATCAAACCTATTGGCATTTTTGTTTTTTAAATAAAAAATCTATACAATGATGCAAAAAAATATGAATTTATAAATGCTTATAATTAATTTTGTGATAAGTTTTGGTTGTGAGGTGTTATAAATGAAGGATTATTATCAAATTTTAGGTATACAACAAAATGCCACCCAAGATGAGATAAAAAAGGCTTATTTTAAAAAAGTTAGAATCCACTCGCCGGAAAAGGATCCTGAAAATTTCAAGTTAATAAGGGAAGCATACGAAGTTTTATCCAATGAAAAGCTTCGAAGGGCTTATGATACAAGTGGATATCAAGAGGAAGCTAAAAAGAAAATTGAGGAAGCAATTAAACTTATGGATGAAAATGAATTTGAAAGGGCATCAGTTATTTTACAAAAATTAATGGATGGTGATGTTCGCTTTGCTATATGCTATGTATTGATGGCTTCATGCTATGTAAGGTTAAACTGGCTTGATAAGGCAATAGATATTCTTGAAGATGCTCTACAGGATGATTGCTTAGATGTAGTAGAACAAATTGATATAGCTTTTATACTCATAAATATATTGATTAACTATAGGATGACACACCGAGATGTGAATGTTGTAGATTATATAGCTAACATATACTACGAGGCTGATGAATATGTTAATTCCAAAATTATATCCTTTATCAATGAATCTAATGAGACAAAAAACATAAGGGCTATGTATTTTATATATGGCTATATAATTATTTAAATGAAGAAAATGATGAAGATGAAGATGAGATAATGAAGTATGAAGAAACTGCGTGGGATTATGTTGATATTTTAAGGGATTTAGACAGCCTATACAGGGATAGAAAATTAGATATAGAATTTAAAGATCTTCTTATCTATTTACACGAATATAGACTTATGGCAGAAGAACAAGATAGTAGAAATGTATTTAATAATATAGTTGTCAAATTATATGGTATTGGTGTCGGAAGGATAACAAGAAATATAGAAATTCTTAAGACTTATTATAATGACGTATATGAAAAATACAGTAAAGAATTGAATACTATATTGGCTACAATAAAAGGAATTAAAGAAAAGGAAGAGCAAAATCAACAATCCTTTAAAAGTAATTATCAATACAATCAAACCGAACCGACAGTTAAACAACAAACACAAAATAAAAATGATGATGGATACGGAGGGTGCTTATTTCTAATATTATTGCTAATATTTTTCTTGTTTCACTGTTAATTTAAAGCTCTATGTTATTGACAATAAATATAACAATTGTTAAAATATAGATGTAACAAAATATAAATTAAAAGCACTCTCCTATAGATTTTGAAATTTAAAGTGGGTTTACGCTATAAGTGTGCCCATTTTTAGAAAATAATCTATAGGAGGTTTTGTTTTATGAAGGTAAGATTCCAATTGCTCTCATGGCAAAATGTTAAAAGCGATGTCATCTCAGTTTTCAATCTTAGAAAGGCAGAGGTTGAGATTTTGGAGAGTTTAATTTCCAAAAAAGATGATGAAAAAATCCTTGCTATGGTTGACAGATTAAGCAGAAAGAAAAATTTACAATGTAGCATCGATAACACTATAAAGGCAGTTCTTAAGGAGAAGATGACATATCTTAGCGGCACCAAGAATTTCAATAGCTATGATAAAGTTAATCAAAAAATTTTTCAAATACCGATAAATCCCCTTTATCTTGACAAAAACTCAATAGGGCTAAAAAGCTATAGGGTATTTATAGATTTTCTAACAAGATTAAGTAGCATAGATAGCACCACTGCACTGGATGAAATAATCGATGCTTTGGAATTAAAATCTGAACGCAAGGGATTAGACAACGTTAATTTAGAGCTAAAATCAATAATCCTTAGCAAAAGCAGCGTTTATTCATATTCAGGGGATAAAAAGATACTTAATCTAATTGAATACTTATCAAGAATACAAAACAGCGGATTAATAAAGGAAATTGAAAAAATATTATTCTGCAACAAAGGGAAGGTTGAATTTGTAGATAAATATGCAGAAAGATATGTAAACAAGATATTTATAGAAACAAGAAGAGCAGAGTTTGAAGCATACAAGGTGTCAAAGGAAGCTCTAATAAGAGCAGCATGTGTTCACTATGTTTACAACATATTATGCAGCATATGCTATAAGGCAGCAGTTAAAAGCGCTGTAATTATAGTAAACCAAGGCGCTTAAAGCCTTGGTTTACATCATATATGCATTAGTGTTTATAGATACTCATTATTGATTTTAAATTAAATTTTATTAAGATATAATAAAGTTAAGTTAATTGAATTGCTTATTTGAGGAGTGAAATATTATGATAATTAGCGCCAGCAGGAGGACGGATATTCCTGCCTTTTATTCAGAATGGTTTATGGAAAGAATCAGAAGGGGTTATGCAACATTTGTTAACCCCTTTAATGCAAATCAAATAAACAAGGTATCCCTTAAAAGGGAGGATGTCGACGTTATAGTTTTTTGGACAAAAAATCCAAAACCTTTAATGAAGCATTTGGATGAGATCGATAGATTAGGATATAAATATTATTTTCAATATACACTAAACAACTATTCAAAGGTTTTTGAACCTAATTTACCTCCTTTTGAAGAAAGAATAAAAACTTTTAAAGAGCTATCCGATAGGATAGGAAAAGAAAAGGTAATATTAAGGTATGATCCGATTATATTATCTGATATCACTCCATTTGAATTTCACTTGAATAGCTTTAGTAGGATAGTCAAGGATTTATCAGGATATACCAATAGGGTAGTTATAAGTATCTTTGACGATTATAGAGGGGCATCGAGAAGGTTAAAAAAGGCAGGAATAAATGTATTTGAAAATCCTTTTAATCATCCAGAGTTTAGGGAATTTATTAAATCTTTGGCGAGTTTAGCAAAGGCTCATGATATGGAAATTTATAGCTGTGCAGAGGTTGTAGACCTTGAAGAAGAAGGGGTTTTACATGGCAAATGTGTAGATGACGAATATATTAAAAAGGTGTTTAACATAGATGTTACAAAAAAGAAGGATACGGGACAAAGAAAGGAATGTGGCTGCGTTGCAAGTAAAGATATAGGAGTTTTTGACACCTGCCCCCATAAGTGCATCTATTGCTATGCAAATATGTCCGAAGCTTTGGTGGATAAGAAAAGAAGGGAGCATGATCCTAATTCCCCATCTCTTGTTGGATGGCATGATGTAAAAGAAAAGGAAGATTATGAGCAAAAAAGTTTTTTTGATCTTTTGTGATTTTTTGCTTTAAGGAGTGGTTTTTTTGAATATTGATGAAGTTCTAGAAAGGATAAACGATGAGATAAAAAAGGAATACTTGGAGGATAAAAGGGTCGAAAGGGTTATAAAGTTTTGTTCTGCTCTATGTGCAGGAATAGCTCTTCAACCTATTCCTATCGCTGATTTTCCTATATTAACAACCATCGAAGTTGCCATGGTTATGAAGATAGGGAATATAAGAGGATTTCAAATTTCAAGGGATAGAGCATTAGATATATTAAAGGAGATTTTAGGTGTTGTAGGACTTGGATATTTAGCAAAGTCGGGAATAATATTTGCCTATAAAACCTTCATTCCCTTCTTAGGAGGATTTTTTACCATTCCGTTAGTATATGGTGCTTGTTATGCTATAGGAAAGGTTGCGGACTTTTATTTTGTCCAAAAAAGATCGGGAAATCCTATAAATAAAAAACAACTTCAAGTTATATACAAAAGAGAATTGGAGGAGGGGAAAAGGATAGGGAGTGAATTAAAAAATGAAAACAAAGATAAGTAACTTATCAAAACATATAAAAAATATTTACGGCAAAGTAAAGGATGATCACCTTAAGCCAATTTTTATATCCTTATTAAAATCAAAGGATGATTTTCAATATACCTTTGATACAAAGGACCTTTTGGAAGCTATAAGGAGGGCTTATCCTGATCTTAAGGATTCATCAGTAGAAGATATTGGGAGGTATATAAACAGCTTAGACGATGCACAGCTTAAGGGGTTTATAAACAACCTAAAGGGGGTTTATCATGAGATAAAATTTGTTGAATTTGAAAATAAAGATAAAGACCACTACTTTGCAAAGCTTTTTACTGAAACAAATCACCCAGGTTCTGATGTTATTCTTTACAATACAAAAACAGGAGAAGTTGAATATCTTCAACTTAAGGCGACGGATGATATAAACTATATAAAAGAAGCAATGGTAAAATATCCTGATATAAGAATTGCTTCAACTAAAGAAGTGGCAGAAAGGCTACATATAGATACTACTGGTATGTCAAATGAAGAAATAACCAAAACAGTTAAAAGGGAAATAGAAAGAATAAAAGATTATGGGGATAAAGATTTAACAGATTATATTCCCAAAGGCTTGTTTTGGTATACGTTGTTTCAGATATATCCTTTGTTTTTAGATTATAAAAACAAAAAAATATCCTTTGAAGAATTAAAAAATAGTTTAAAAACTATTTTAGGGTATAGGCTTACCAATTTTTTAATCTTTAGCATATTACTTAGTATTCCCTTTGTTTCCAATATAACAATGCTTTTTTTAATCTATAGCCTTCTTAAAGAAGGTTACGATATTTTTAAAAATTAATAAAATATATTCACAAATATACAAATATTTGGTAATATCGAGTTTAGGGGTGGTTTTATGGGTAAAAAGTTTATTAGCATTCTTGGAACAAACGATTACCAAGAAACCATATATAACTTGGGGGATTTTACATTTAAAACATCATATATTCAGGAATTTTTAACAAGGTATTTTTGTAAGGATTGGGATAAGGAAGATAAGGTGATTATATTTTTAACGGAGGATGCAAGAAAATTAAATTGGAATAACGAGCTAATATCAACAAGAAGATTAAAGACCAAATTAGAATCTTTAAAGGATGAAGGATATGGCTTTACAATTTTGGACAAAGATATACCAGAAGGAAAGAATGAAGAGGAAATATGGCAGATTTTTAGATGCATATTCGATGAAATAGAAGAAGGGGACGAGGTAATATTTGATATAACCCACGGATTTAGATCTTTACCAATGCTTGCTCTAACTGTTTTAAACTATGCAAAGGTTGTTAAGGATATAAAAATATTAGGAATATATTATGGGGCATTTGAACTTAACAAAAACAGGGATTCGGAATTTATAGTGCCTGTTTTTGATCTTACTAATTTCGATTCAATACTTGAATGGTCCTATGCAGTTAATGCATTTTTGAAATACGGCAATGCAAAGCATATAAGCGATGTTGCAAATATAAGCTTAAGGGAAAAGTTGATTCAAAGGGATCCTGATGCAATAGCAGTAAGGAATTTTGCTAATTCATTAAACAATTTCACAAGCGCGATTTTAACTTGTAGAGGAAAATTCATAGAAGGTTTTGGAGCGGAAAAGTCAATTTATTCAGCATATCAAAATATGAAAAACAATTTGATGGATGTTAAGGATAGATGCTCAAAGGGACCTTTACAAATGCTACTTCCTTTATTTGATAAAATAGAGAAAAGGACAAAGAACTTTGACTCGCGGGACAATTTACACATAGGCATTGCAACTGTTGGATGGTGCATAGAAAATGATTTGATTGAACAAGCTTATACTGCATTAGATGAAGCTGCTATTACATATGTTTGCCAAAGATTTGGATTGGATGAAACTAATTCTATTCACAGAGAGGAGATAGTTGCAAAAGCTCTTAATATAAAGGCTTTAAATAGACCAAGGGACACTTGGAAGATTGATAAGGAGTATGAAGAAAAGATAGCCGAATTGGTCGATAAAATCGATAAAGATTTTGCAGATTTTTATCAAAGTATAAAGGGAATAAGAAATGATTTAAACCATTTTGGATATACTGACAATGTAAAAAAGATTAGCGATTTTAAGAGGGAGATTAAAAATTTATATGATAATTTTAAAAAAATAATATCAGATAAATAGGCCCTTTGGGGCTTTTGTTTTTTATTAAAAGATGTCGTAAAATATAATTATATGCTTCAAAAGAAGGTGAAATATGTTCGGGTATGTTGTCCCTTTAAAGAATGAGCTAAAAATAAAAGAATTTGATATTTTTAAAGGATATTATTGTGGGATATGTAAAAGTATAGGTAAAATTAATTATCCGACTAAATATTTTTTAAATTATGATATGGCCTTTTTAGCTTTGTTTCTATCTTCCATAGAACATGAAAGGCAAATTCCATTGAGAAATTTCTGCCCATACAAATTTAGAAAGGTAAATTTCTATCTAAATGAATATATAGAATATGCAGCCTTTTTAAATGTCTTTTTGGTAAACAGAAAGCTAATGGATAATTATAAGGATAACAATAATATAATTTATTATTTAGCTTCAAAGCTTATAAAAGCAAATTATAGTAGTTCTATAAAGGAGAAATTAAAAAACATAGATAAATATCTTCATGAAATATTTAAACTTGAAAAGGAAAACTCATCAGACTTAGATATTTTGAGCCATTATTTTGGAAAGGTCTTAGAGGAGATCTTTGATGTTTTTGATGATAAGAGAAAAATAGCCCTTAAATATTTTGGATATAACCTTGGGAGATGGATTTATGTTATAGATGCTTTAGATGATTTAAAGGAGGATATTAAAAAGGGTATATATAATCCTTTAAAAGATAAATTGGATATTGATGCTGTAAGGTTTGCACTTTATAGTTACCTTGATAACCTAACTAAGGCTTATGAAATTATGGAAATAAAAAAGAATAAGGGGCTTTTAGACAATATTATTTATTTAGGACTAGCAGATAAAACTGAAACTGTTTTAAAGGGGGAAAATAAAAATGAAGGATCCATACGAAGTTTTAGGTGTAAGTAGAAACGCTTCAATAGACGATATTAAAAAAGCCTATAGAGAACTTGTTAAAAAATATCACCCTGATAAATATCAAGATAATCCTTTAAGGGAGCTGGCAGAGGAAAAACTAAGAGAAATTAATGAGGCCTATGAGTTTTTACTTAAAAATCATGGACAAGGTAATTTTAACTCGGGTAGTTATTCCTATTCTAATGATTCAACATTTCAAATCGTTAGAGAATATATAATGAAGCAGGATTTTTACAATGCTGAAAGGGAGCTAAACAAGATAAATACGAGAAATGATGAATGGTATTATCTCATGGGGATTGTATATATAAACAAGGGCAACTATTCTCAAGGGTATAGTTACATAAAAAGAGCTGTTGAAATGAATCCATATAATCAGGAGTATAAAGACGCTTTAAACAGGCTAAATAATACATATAGGATGAACAATAGCCAATATTATTCACCACCAAGAAATACAACGGATGATTGCTGTGAAATATGTGCGTATCTTTATTGTGCTGATTGTCTTTGTGAATGCTGTGGTGGGGATTTATTATCCTGCTGCTAGGGTGGGATATTATGGATAGAACAAGAAATTTGACCTATAATGGACTAATTATAGCTCTTACGGTAGCTATTTTATACTTTGGTGCATTTACTAAAAGTAAGCTGTCCTTTTTAGCTATTGCAAGTTTTTTGCTTGCTATTTCAGTAATAGTTTCAGGGATAAAGGGCGGAATTTTAGCTATAGTAGCAACTGATATCCTTTCATTTTTGCTTATTCCGAATTTATATTATAAACTTGTATTTATTCCTATTTCTTTTTATCCGATAATAAAATCATTAGCAGAGAAAAGAAAATACAGTTGGGCTTTAAAGTATGCTTATTTTAATTTAAGCCTTTTTGCTATGTTGATTTTTGGGAAAATATTTCTATATCAAAACTTTTCATCTACAAATTTACCGATTTTTATAATTGTTTTGTTAATTTTTGAATTAGGTTTCTATTTTTATGATTATGCCTTTACAAAGTTTGTATTTTTCATAGTTAGGAGGATTTTTTGAATTTGTCGTCGACCTCCAATCCTGCAAAAAGTGCTGGGGATCGACGACAAAAGAAAATGAGCATTCTCAAGGGTTTGAAGATTTTGTTAACAAAAAATTCAAAATTGACAAAATTTTCAAACCCAGTTATAATAAGCATTGAACGGGGTTCTTAGCCTACCTATGAGGGATTGAAACCAATATGTTGTAATAGCTCTAATTATCAATGGATCAGTTCTTAGCCTACCTATGAGGGATTGAAACTCTAAAACGTCTTTTATTGCTTGCAGCCTTACTAAGTTCTTAGCCTACCTATGAGGGATTGAAACAGACTTTTTCATTTGTATTTAATAACCTGCTACACGTTCTTAGCCTACCTATGAGGGATTGAAACTTATATTTCCTATATTTTGATATCTTCCTTCAAACATGTTCTTAGCCTACCTATGAGGGATTGAAACGATAATAGAAAACTTTGTCATTTTCATTACAGTATTCAGTTCTTAGCCTACCTATGAGGGATTGAAACAGCTACATTATGTTTTACATGTTCAAGCCATTTTATGTTCTTAGCCTACCTATGAGGGATTGAAACTAAAGATGGGTGGAGTAGTTGCATAACAATAACAAAGTTCTTAGCCTACCTATGAGGGATTGAAACACTATTTTTTCTCCTACTTCGTCGCCGTCTTTCCGTTCTTAGCCTACCTATGAGGGATTGAAACTACACCAGGATTTTTTTATGAAGCTATTCAAAGAAAGGTTCTTAGCCTACCTATGAGGGATTGAAACTGTCAATCAGTATTTGATAAATCTGTTCTTCCCCGTTCTTAGCCTACCTATGAGGGATTGAAACAGAACTTGTTTAGGTCTAATAAATCCTTTATATATTGTTCTTAGCCTACCTATGAGGGATTGAAACTAGGAAAACTTGAAGAAATAAAACAAAGGATTCAAGGTTCTTAGCCTACCTATGAGGGATTGAAACATAAATCTCATAAAAGAAAGAAGGCCAACGTTTAAAGTTCTTAGCCTACCTATGAGGGATTGAAACGCTCTGGTGCTTGGCTCTTGTGTATTATGTGGTGGAGGTGTTCTTAGCCTACCTATGAGGGATTGAAACACTGAATGCATTTTTAAGCGCCTTTATAACTATAAGTTCTTAGCCTACCTATGAGGGATTGAAACAGCGATAAAGGATAGACAAAATAAAGTTCCAGTTGGTTCTTAGCCTACCTATGAGGGATTGAAACACAATTCCTTTTGCTTTTCTGGTGTGTCCTGTTACGGTTCTTAGCCTACCTATGAGGGATTGAAACAATCATCTTTTAAAATTGCTAGGTATGGGAAAGGGTTTTTTGTTCTTAGCCTACCTATGAGGGATTGAAACAGTCATCTACTTCATATAACTTTACATTCCCCATCGTTCTTAGCCTACCTATGAGGGATTGAAACACTCCCATTTTCATTCCCCCCTCACACATTTCTTAGTTCTTAGCCTACCTATGAGGGATTGAAACGTTTTTTTTTCAACTTACGCTTTAATTTTAGCACCGTTCTTAGCCTACCTATGAGGGATTGAAACTTGCTTGAAGAACCTAATCCATTTATGACAATGCAAATGTTCTTAGCCTACCTATGAGGGATTTTTTATTTTTTTAAGAGGAGATGGTTTTGTGCTGGGAGCTATTATTGGTGATATTGTAGGTTCGAGATTTGAATTCCATAATAAGAAGACAAAGGACTTTAAGCTTTTTAATCAATATTCGCATTTTACAGATGATACTGTTCTAACAGTTGCTACTATGGATGCATTATTAAATAAAAAGCCCTTCGATGTTACATATAAGGAATGGTTTAGAAAATATCCCGATGCGGGTTATGGAAGTAAATTTATAAGTTGGGGATTATCAGATGGATTTAAACCTTATAACAGCTTTGGAAATGGTTCAGCTATGAGAGTTAGTCCAGTAGGATTTTATTATGACAGTGAAGAAGATGTCTTAAAAATGGCTCAAGAAAGTGCAAAAGTTACCCATAACCATCCTGAAGGAATTAAAGGAGCTCAGGCTACAGCTTTGGCTATATTTTTGGCAAGAAAAGGTGCAACAAAGGAAAAAATTAAAGAGGAAATAGAAAAAAGATTTAATTATTATTTGGATGAACCTTTAGATAGCGTTAGAACATGGTATAGGTTTGATGTTAGCTGTCAAGGGTCAGTTCCTCAGGCTATAAGGGCATTTCTTGAATCTGAAGATTTTGAAGATGCTATAAGAAATGCAATTTCAATAGGGGGAGATAGCGATACTATTGCTTGCATAACAGGAGGAATAGCAGAGGCATATTACGGTTCTATATCTGAAGATTTAAAGATGGAGGCTTATAAAAGGCTTGACAGTGATATGATCAACACAATAGAGAGCTTTTATAACTTATTAAATGGTGCAAAATAATATGAATTATATTTTGTTTAAAATATATTTTAGTTAAAATTTAGATATTTTAGAAGGATTTTTGGTTATTATGTAGAAAAATAAATATATGGATAAAATTGGGTGGTGGTTTTTATGGGGAAGATAATCTTTTCTACTGTAGGGACATCTATTTTTACAAATATTATGAAAGAAGATAAAAATTTTCAAGAGCTTTATAGAAGTTATACTCAAAATGATGAAAAAGAAGAAAAGATAAAAAGTTATGTTTGGAGCATCATTAAAAGTCAACAAGATAAAGATAAGATATCTGCTGAAATAAAGAGCTTAAATAAAATAGGAGTAGCAGATGATGATATCCTATACTTCATAGTTACAGATACAAGGGAATCAAGGCTTGCAGGAGACATACTTTCTGAATACTTCGAAGTTACATTTAATGCAACATCTAAAGTCTTATCTATTACAAATCTTGTGGTAAACGATTCGGTAAAGTTCGAACGGGAAGGAATCAAAAATCTCATCGAAAAAATTCTTGAAATCATCGAACAAAATCCCTATGCAGAAATAATATTTAATCCAACTGGAGGATACAAAGGTGTTGTCCCATATTTGACTATTTTAGGCATGATTTACAACAAAAAAATTGCCTACATATTTGAAAACACCGATAATTTGATAGAACTTCCTCCAATACCTTTAGAATTCAATTATGATTTGATAAAAGAAAATGAAGAAAGATTTGATCGACTATGTAAAGAAGGTGCTTTAAAGGAGGAAGAGTTTTTTCAAGGAATTGATTTTGCAATAAGGGGAGATTTTAATTCATTATTAATACATGATGGTGGGTATGTAACGCTGTCAGGGATTGGGTTAATGTTATATAGAAAATATAGAGCGGTTAATGATAAGGAATTCATTTATTTATCAAAGCAGGCTATGAAATTCTTAAATCGTATTTCGGATAGAACAGATAGAGAAAAAATATTATCACTTCTTAAAAAATTATTGAAGGAAGATATAAGAAATAATTATATCCACACTAATTTTGATACTTCTATTACGGATTGTAAGGTGTTTAAGATGCCTGCTACAAGTGAAAGAATATTTTATTATCTTAAAGGAGAAATTCCATGGGTATGTGAAATTGTCCCTGACCATGATGAGTATATGAGGGAACTTGGTAATAAGGGAATATTTAAGTCAAATTATACATGTTTTGAAAAACTTTATTTTGAAGACGATGATTGATTAAATATTTGCTTTTTAGGAGGTAGAAATAATATGGCTTTTTATCCTGCAAAGATTGATGATTCGTATAAAAGGATAAATGATTTTTCGGATTTAAAAAATATTTATTATCATCTTAAAAGTTACGAAGACGTAGTATGGAACGAAAAGAATATAAAAGAGAATAAGCCTTCTGTTGCCGATGCGGCTAAGATATATGTTTTAATTTCTTATTTAAAGACGATGGATAAATCAAATTTTGATAGAAAAAAGGCTTATATGAGCTTTTTCTCAGATGAAGCGGATGATATAAAAAAATTTATTATAGACGGCTTAAATGGCATCCAAAGTCAGCTTTTTAAAGATATAAAAATCGATGTGATCAAAGGTTCTATATATAAGATAAAGAAATATTTCTTAGAGAATAAAAAGATAAAAGATATAAGAGGGGCAAGTGAAATAATAGAGTATCTTAACATAGATGTTACTTTAAATATTGTAGGTGAAAAATTTATAGAGGAATGCGTAATTTATGCAGGAGGAGGCAATGTATATATTGTTTTACCTGAAGGTAAAGGCAAGGATGTTTGTAAAAGGCTTGAAGAAGAGTATACCAATATTGCTCTTACTGCTATGAATGCCTTTGAATGGGAAACTACCGATTTGAACACATTTTTTTATGATTATAAAAGAATATCGGGAGAATTAAACAGAAAGTTGGAATGGAGAAAAAAAATAAAAATTTATCCTATAAATCCTGATAGCCAACTAGAGGAGCTAAATATAAACGGCAATAAGATTAGTCTTAAGGCAAATACTTTAAGGGAAAATGGTGTGGTATGTGATCTTTGTGCAATAAGAGATGCTAAATATTTAATAAGTTCGCCTGATGGACAAGTTCCTGTATGTCCTTCATGCTTAAGAAAAAATAGAGTTGGTAAGGATAAGAGTAATTTTGCAAATGAGTTTAAAAGCTTTACAAACAAAGAGGCTAAATCGGTTAAGACTTTGGAAGATTTAAAAGACGATAGAGGATATGTTGCAGTTATTTATGGCGATGGAAACAACATGGGTAATTATGTTATGAATATAAATAATCCTTTTGAGATGATGTATTTTAGCAGGACATTGGACTACATAACAAAAAAGTCAGTTTATGAATCCTTTGCAGAAGTTATGAAGGATGATATAAGGTTTGAAATAATTGCTCTAGGTGGGGATGACATATTTGTTATAGTGCCTGCTGTTTATGCTCTTGAGGTTTCAAAAAAAATAATAGAAAAATTTGATGGAAGCTTTAAAAATAATATAACAATGTCTATTGGAGTTTGCATTGCAAAATTCAATACCCCTATAGGGAATATGTCTGATATCGCACAAAATTTGCTTAAGAATGCAAAGAAAAAGGCTAAAAATTTAAAAAATCCTGCAGGAACCGTTGATATTGAGATATTAGAGGGAAACAGCTTTATAGATTTTGATTATATCAAGGAAGGATTATTCCCTGCCACGGTAAATGAGCTTGCAAGTTATTATGAAGCAATAAGAAAAATGAAGGAGAAAAGCATTCAAAAGAGCCAGTTGTATAAACTAAGGTATGCTTCTGAGACTATGGAAAGGGAAGAATTTGAACTATTTTATCTATATCAAAATGCCAGAACAATAAAGGAATTAAACAAAATCGTGACTGAAATGTTTAGAGGGAGAACCTTTACAGGTTTAGTTAATGGAGTATATTCACCATGGGCTGATATTTGTATGTTATGGGATTATGTAAGGTGGTGATTGGTATGGTTAAGAAGGTTTATGAGATTGTGATTGAAATAAAGACTCCTTTTATCATTTCTTCAGGTAACATAGAAGGGGAAATGATAGATAAAGCAACCGTAAAAATGAATAACAAGCCCTTTATCCCAGGTTCAACTTTAAAAGGTAAGGTTAGGGATAATCTTTTGATGATTCTTAAAAGTAAATTAAATGAAGACAAGGTAGAAGAATTGGTTAGTAGACTCTTTGGAAGTAAAGGCTATTGTCCTTCAAAAATTTATTTCACTGATCTACTTCCCGAAGAAGAAAAAGGAACTAATGTTAGATATGGAGTTGCTATAGACAGATTTAGAAAAGTATCGAAGGATAAAGCGTTATATTCCTTTGAGACCGCAGATATTGGAATATATAAGGGTAAAGTTGAGGCCTATATTGATGAAGAAATAGATTTGGAAGAACTTATTATGGCCTTCAAAATGATTGATTTTATTGGAGGCTCAAAAAGTAGGGGATGCGGAAGATGTAAAGTGGATATAAGGGAGGTGAAGGCATGAGAATTATTGCTGAATTTTTATCGCCTTTGTTAGTCGGGACTAAAAAGCTCTCGAGCAATTACATAGAAGGGGCAGATTACATTGCAGGGGATGTTATGCGGGCAGCTTTTGCAAGAACGATTTTAAACAATTGTAAAGAATTTAAGAATGATATTGTTGAAGTTGAAGGCCAGCAAAAAAGAAATTGGGTTTATTTTAGAAATGGAAATGGATGCAAAAACTGTGATTTTTTATCCGTTTGCAAAAAGTTTAAAGATATAAAGTTTTCATTTTTCTATCCAACTGGAACTGATGTGCTTCCATTGACAGCGATGAAATGCAAAAATAATGATGAACATAGGTTTGTAGATGTTTTGACGGATGAAGCCAAATGCAAATTATGTCCAGAGGGAAATAATAGGGTTGAGTTTATATCCGGGCTTGTAAGGGATAACAAAATATTTAGGCCCTATAAAAAGGTTTTTACAAGGACTGCAATTAATACCTATACAAAAACAGCAAAGGAAGGAAATTTGTTTTCTTTGATTCCTATTGTTGCAACGAAAAGGGTTAATGATTCTTTAGAATGTAAATTTGAAGGCTATATTGATGGCATTACAAAGGAAGAGCTAAAGCTATTTGAAAATATAAGGGTTGGAAGTTATATATCTTCGGGTTTTGGAATGGCAAAGCTTTCAATAGGTGAAGAAAAGGAAAAGGATAATAAGGAAAATGTAAAAATGAAAATTAAAAGGTTTAATGAAAGGTATAAAAATAAAAAAGAAGATAAAACTTATTTTGCATTAAAGTTAGTTTCGGACTGTAAGCTGGATTTTGAAATAAATGATAAATATTATTCAACGGAGGAATATAAAAATTTGTGGAAGGATCTATTAAATATTGGCAGCGATTACGATATAGATGTGGCGTATTTAGAAACTATAAATTATAGAGGTTATGACACATCTCAAAATAAAGAAGACAAAAGGGAAAGGGCAATTATACATGTTTTAAAGGGAAGTGTTTTTGTTTTGAAGACTAATAATGATTTAGACAAAATTTATGATGATTTTTTCAAAAATCCATTTTTTGGTTTAGAAAACAATAACGGTTTTGGCAAATATGAGGTTTATTGTGGAGGTGTAAGGTGATGGAAAAAAAGCAAATTCTTCAGAAGGTGGAAGAAGTAAGAAAGACAAATTTTTTAAATAATAAAGATATTGGAAGTACAAATATTAAAAGCTTATCGGCGATGGTTTTAAATGCTGATTGTTATGAGGAGATAGAGCTTTTTATAAAGTATAAGACCGGTAAGGGAAATGGATGGGAAAAAACTTTGCCAAATTCAAAGCAAAAATTTGGAGATTTTATAATAAATAAAATTAGAGAAATAAAAAATGTATCAAAGGATGACAAGGAAGCCATTAAAAATATAAGTCTTTTCTTTGGATATTTGTATTGGTTAAAAAGAGGGTTAGAGGGTTAAGAAAAAAGAATAATAACTCAAAAAAGGGGATGATTAGATGTTGCACGATAAATTTGTGAATAAATATATAGTTACAGGGATTTTGGTAAATAACACTCCTTTACATATCGGAGGAGGGGAGGATGAGTTTACCCCCAATGCTGTTGACAACAGCGTTGTAAGATATAAAAATGGTGAACCTTTTATACCGGGAAGTTCCCTTAAGGGAGTTTTAAGGTCTTATATAGAAAGGATTTTAAACAGCGGATATGACGAAAGGTTTAGTTCTTGTTTTATTGTAAATGAGGAATGTTTAAGCGATAAAAAATTGGAAGCACTTAAAAAGGATTCAAAGAATGAAAAGGATTTTGCAGAAAAAATCTATGATAATATGTGCACAGTATGTAAAATATTTGGTTCTAAGTATTTTGCATCTAAAATTCATATAAGCGATGCGGTCCCAATTGAAAAAATTTATACAGGTAAAAGGGATGGCGTTGCAATCGATAGGGATACATTAACAGCAGCGGATGGGAAAAAATATGATTTTGAATATGTATCACCCGGTTCAAAATTTAACTTTTATATGACGATAGACAATTTAGAAGAAGCGTATGAGGATATTTTAAAGTTAATTATAAACCTTTTAGCAAAGGGTGAGATTAAAATAGGCGGAAAAACTTCAGCAGGACTTGGGGATGTTCAGCTTAAGGATTATAAGGTTTATAAAATAACGGATAAAAATTTAAAGAAATATCTTTTAAACGGACCTTCTGAGGAAATGAGGTGGCAAAATGTTTAAAAAGATATATAATGAAGCGATTATAACTTATACTTTAAAGACTAAAAGTCCTCTTTTTATAAGGTCAGGCAAGGAGGAAGGATTAGATCCTACTAAAGAGGATAATACTTTCATAACTGTTCATAAAGATGGACAAGTAATTCCATTTATGCCTGGAACTAGTATTAAGGGAGTTTTTAGGTCGAGGGCAGAAAAATTACTGCCTAATAGCTGTAACTTGTTTTCAGGAGCTTGTTTAAACCAAAGTGACATGAAAAATAAGAATGGAACCGAAAGGTATAAATTAAGCTGTCCTGCCTGCAAAATGTTTGGTTCTACGGCTTTGAAAAGCAGGGTGTTATTTTCGGATGCTTATCCTGTTGGAAAATACTTTATAGGTTCAAGGACTTCGGTTGCTATAGAAAGGATATCTGGTGCGGCAAAACAAGGAGCTTTATTTAACATGGAATATGTAGAGGATGCGGAGTTTAAAGGGGAAATAAGGCTGCAAAACTTTTTTAAATGGCATATAAAAACACTTGTTGAGGTGTTTAAGGATATTAATAATGGCTTTGTAACTTTTGGAGGATTAACTTCAAAGGGATTTGGACGTATGGAAGTTAAGGAATTTAACATTAAATTAAGGTATTATAATAAAGGATTATCAAACAATAATTATGCGGATAAAGGATTTTATATAGAAAGAGAAATAAATAGTTTAGATGAATTGGATGGACTTTTAAGGAATATCCAGTTAAATGATAATGAATTAAGAAAGGGCGATTTGAATGAGCAAGCCATATAGTTTTGTTCCCTTTTTGGATTATAAGCCGTATAACGAAGATGGAAACTTAGAGGGTATAATAAAATTAAAAATTAAGGTTTTGACCCCGGTTCATATATCTTCGGGTAAAATAGATGAACATAATGGGAAGATTTACAAAAAAATTTTAAGGATAAACGGTGAGGTTACTATTCCGGGAAGCAGTATAAAGGGATGTGTAAGAAGCATAGCAGAAGCAATATCCTATAGCTGTTATCAACCGGGTAAACAGGTTCGATATAATAAATTACCAGATGGTAAGACAAATGATCGTTTGAAGGATTGTATAATATGCAAGACATTTGGAAGTATGGGCAGGAAAAGCAAAGTAATATTTAGTGATTTTAAAATGACAAAAGGGAGTATGGATATCATTGGATTGCCTAATTTATATGCACCTCATATTGAAGAAAAGTTTTATTTGTTAAACGGAAAATATAAAGGATATAAATTTTATTATCATGGAATTTCATCAATTTGCGAAAAAGGCACAATATTTTTTGAATTTGCAAAGGAAGGCGCTGAATTTGAAGGAGAGGTTTATTATAATGGTTTAACTCAAAAGCAATTAAAGCTACTTTGTTATTCTTTAGGACTTAACGGCGATATTCAACCTAAAATAGGATACGGGAAACCTGCATATTATGGGAGTGTTAAATTTTTGGTCAGAGACTCCGATGAACAAGACAAATATAAAAAATATGCCAATCAATACTATAATGAATCCGATGCTAATATTAGAAAAAACATAGATAGGCTGAAGACTATATTAAGTTATAACAATGCTAAAAGAGTTTCAGATTGGACACAGAATGGTAACATAAGAACTTATTAAGGTTGGTGGTTGGATGGATAAGAAAAAATTATTAAAGGAAGCAGAATCCATGGTGAGTTTCACCCAAAGAAAGCAATATTCTAATTTTTTTGACCATATATTAAATCTTATAGAAATAGCAGAAAACAGCTCAGAAGATGAAACAGAAAGAAAACAGAAATTTTTGAAGCTGCTAAGTCTTTTGAAGGATGACAAAAATATATCTATTTTAGGTGGAGGGAAGCAGGTAAAACAAGGTTTGAAGGATTTTATTGAAAATCATATTATGGTAAGGAAATATAGTGATTATCAAATAGCAAATCCAAGGTTACAAAATTTAAGCTTGACGGAATTAAAATATGTGTTTGGATGGGCAAGAAGACTTGCAGGCAAATAAAAGTCGCCATTTGGCGACTTTTATTCTTCTTGTAAATAGTGCAAAAAAATATGAATATTATTTTTAGTATGATATAATTGAAACTTTATTTGAGGAAGTGAAGATTTATGTATTTAATATTAAAAGTTCCCCCATTTCATGACTTAAAATCAGGCCAATTTTATTTAAATCAAAAAAATACAGAGATTGTGTTATCTAAATTTCCAGGGATTCAAAAATTAGCAGCCAAAGATATTAAACGTGCTTTTGCCTTTTATAATGGTAAAAATATGGATAGCAAGGTATATTCCATTATTGTTAACAATATCGCTATTTCTACAAACGGGATAAGTATAAGATATAATATTGTGTTAAAAAATGAAGAATATTTTAACTCTACTTTATTTTCTAAATCACTATATTATTACTTAATAAGCGAAGGTAAAATAAAAAAAGAAGAATTTATGCCTAATATTATTTTACTTGATAATAATGGCTGGCTAGCTGTTTTAAATAATATGAATAAAAATGATTTGAAAAAAGATGAAGATGATATAGGAAGTATGTTTGCTCAAAATAATTGGGAAGGAATATATAACAAATTTAAGCCAATTGAAAATATAGATAGAAGCAAATATTGGAATAATCATGAAATTTTATCTATGATAGGGTTTGCTATATCAAAATTATCATACTTAAGTGATGCTGATAAGGAGTGTTTAAATAATATAAAAAAGAAGGAAAAAATACTTAAAGAAAAGAAAAAGTTAAGGGAAGAAGCTGAATTTATATTTAAAAGGTGTATTGAAATTGATAAGGAGAATAAGGCGAGATATTTGTCTAACATAGCTTATATTAATTATCATTATTTACAAGATGCTATTAATAATAGAAAGTTTAAATTAGAATCAACCGAGGATCTTCTTACTTATTTTAATAAAGCTGAAAGATATTTTAAAGATGCATTAAAACTTGATGATACAAGAATTAAAGAGTGGTATAGATTAGGATACCTTATGCTAGAATGCTATGGGAAAATTGTGGTAGATACTGATGAAGTCTTTAAAAGACAAATGGAAGGTATAGACTATTTGAGAAAAGTTATAAATTTATGGAGAGAACTATCGGAAGATGAGAAGAAAAGATGTAAATATGAATATATAAATTCGCTATACAATATATCCAAATTTTATCAAGAAGCTTTAAAATCTTTCTGGAGTAATGTTAAAAGGAGATTACAAGGTAATTTGTTAAACACAAATTTGTTTTCTAAAAACCATATCGATCCTAAACAAGGACTATGTTATGCAAAAGAGTATTTAGAAGAATGTTTTAAGGATCAATATGAACAAGATATAAATGAAGTTATAGATAAAATTACTCATGAAGATATAATGAAGACATATGATAATTGGAAAATTGAAGCGATTGATTTGCTATATAGATTAGGGCTTTTGTATTTTATGATTTATTGGTATTTGATAGACATAAATTGTAAAGATATAGATAAGCTGAATTCATATATAAATAAATCCAAAAAATGTTATGAATTATCATTGAAATTAAATTGGAAAGAAAATAAATCTATGCAAAGGGATTTTATAGAAGAAAGGTTTGCTAGGCTTTATATAACTATTGGTCAATATGACAAGGCTATAAATTTGTTAGAAAAATATAGGGATAAATACAAAGATAAGGAATCAAAAAAATATATTTTAGACACATTAGATTTGGCTGTATATCTTAATATAAGAAAAAGAGTGGTATAAAAGGGGGTGGGGATAGATGATATTATTAGACGATAAAATACATGTTGAAAAGGATGACCTTAGAAGAATATTTTACATTAAGGATGAAGATAAGGAAGTTCCTTTTTATATACAAAATGCAATTGTTGATTTGATTTTTGAAGAAGGTGGCTTTAAAAGAAAATACAATGATCTTAATGACTTGGAGTTAATAGAAGATAAATTTATTAAAAAGGTTATTAATATTATAGATAATTTGTATAAGGTTCCTTCTAAAACCGATTATTCTGATAAGTATATAACGTATATTTGGTATTATTTGCCTAATAATATGTATAAAGTTTGGCAGCCTCTTGTTGATTTGCTTATAGTTGGAGAATTGAAAAATAAAATAAAGGTATTGGATGTTGGAACAGGTCCTGCTACTCTGCCTTTAGGGATTATTGAATTTTATAAAATAATTGCTGAGAATTTAAAAGATAAGGAATTTGTTATTTGTTTTCATTTAATTGATTCGCAAAAAAAATTCATAGATTACGCTAATTATTTAATAAGTAAGGTTTTATTGCCTAAAAATTTAAAAGTTCAAGTTAATAGTTTAGTAGCAAATGTAAAGGATGATTCTATAATAAAAAAAGATTTTAAATATGATATTATCAGCATGAGCAATTTCATAAACCATTTTGAGCATGAAAAAGATTTTGATGCCTTTAAATTATTAAAAAATTTAAGGGATAATTTAAACGACGATGGATCCTTAATTATCATTGAACCAGGTAGCGAGTTTGAATGTATAAGTTTTAAAAAAATCAGAAACAAATTAGTTAATGAAGGAATATATAATATTTTCTCACCTTGCATTCCTATATGGGAAGATAGAGATAAAATAAATTGTGCATGCTTTTCTACTTATATAATGGAAGTTAAAAAGCCTGAATTAATCGAATTTTTACTTTCAAAAGGACTTAAAAAGTTTAAAAATAGAGAACATGTGGCATATAATTATACAGTTTTAAGAAAGGATGGTCTATATAAATATCGCATTGAGAGGAATAAACAGAGTTTTTTTACAATAAAGGAGATATTCGAACATCAAGAAAAAGAATTTCGAGCAAATATTAAAGGTATAGTAAAGAAAAAATCTAATAAGAATTTAAGTTTTTGTATATGTGATGGAACGATGCCGAATAAAGATTATTGGATTAAAATAGATGAAAGTGCTTTAAATGATACAAAAGAAGCTATTAAAAAATTAAATATGGGAGAAAAGATAAGTATAAAAAAATTGAAGGTTATTAAGAAAAAGAATAATGTTAATATGATCTTAGATATCAATTCAAAGTTACAACTATTCTATTGATGGGGACGGTTCTTAATAATTTTAAAAATTTGACAAATATGTGGATGAACTACAAGTTATTGAAGTTGTTTATAAAAATAAAAAGCCTATTAAAGCCTATTTGGGCTTTTTATTTTTTGTGTTATAATTTTAAGAAAATTATAAAAATGGAGGGTTATGATGGAGTATAAAAGCACGCGGGGGAATATAAGGTTAACGTCTACAAAAACTTTAATTCAGGGATTATCTGATGATGGAGGATTGTTTGTTCCTGTTGAGTTTCCTAAGTTAGAATGGAATTTCAAAGAACTTATGAATAAAAAATATAACGAACTTGCATTTTATATTCTTAAAAATTATTTTAATGACTTTGATGAAAACACACTTTTAAATTGTATAACTAAGGCCTATGATGATAAGTTTGATACAAAAGAAATAGCTCCTTTAGTAAAGAAGGATAAGTTTTATTTTCTCGAACTATTCCATGGACCAACCCTTGCCTTTAAGGATATGGCTTTATCGTTGTTCCCATACCTTTTAAAAGAAGCAAAATTAAAAGAAAATATTAAAAAGGAGATAGTAATTCTAACAGCAACATCTGGGGATACAGGAAAGGCTGCCCTTGAGGCCTTTAGGGATATAGAGGGGATTAAGATAATAGTTTTTTATCCTTCTAAAGGGGTTAGCAACATTCAAAGATTGCAGATGACAACTCAAGAGGGAGAAAATACATTTGTTTTTGGAATAAACGGCAATTTCGATGATGCCCAAAGGGCTGTAAAGGAGATTTTTTCGGATGTTCACTTCAATGAAGAAATCGATAAAAGGGGTTATGCTTTATCCTCTGCAAATTCAATAAACATAGGAAGGCTTTTCCCACAGATAGTATATTATTTTTATGCCTACTTAAAACTTTTAAAAATGGGGGAAATATCTGAAGGGGAATATGTAAATATAGTTGTTCCAACAGGAAACTTTGGTAACATACTTGCTGCCTATTATGCAAAAAAGATGGGACTTAAGGTTAATAAACTAATATGTGCATCAAATAAAAATAATGTTCTTTATGATTTTTTAAGGAGTGGAGTATATGACATTAGAAGAAATTTTTATACAACAATATCTCCTTCCATGGACATTTTAGTATCCAGCAATCTAGAAAGATTTTTATATGATGCCTGTGGTGAGGATGAGGATATAATTAGAGCCCTAATGAGGGATTTAAAAGAATTTGGATGCTTTAAGCTTTCAGAAAAATATATGGATTCTTTAAAGGATTTTTATGCTAATTTTGCAGACGATAAGGAGACATGCTCTGAAATAAGGTGGGCCTTTTTAAATCTTAGATATCTTATTGATCCTCATACTGCTGTTGCATTAAACGTTTATAAAAAGTATCTAAAGGATACCGATGACGATACAAAGACAATTATAGCTTCAACTGCAAGTCCATATAAATTCGTAGCATCTGTTTATAAAGCCATTACTTTAAAAGAGCCTTATGGTGATGAATTTATGCTTGCTGATGAATTGTCAAAGCTTACAAAAACATCTATTCCAAAACAAATAGTTGAGCTTAATAATAAAAGGGTTTTGCATAACAAGGTTATTGATAAAGGGGAAATTTATGATGTGATAAAGGATATACTTAAGGGGGATTAATATGGTTAAAGTAAGGGTTCCGGCTACAACTGCTAATATAGGGCCAGGGTTTGACTGTTTAGGAATAGCATTGGATCTTTATTGTTATATAGAAGTCGAAGAAATAGAAAAAGGACTAGTTATAGAGGGATGTGACGATAAATTTAAAGGCGAGGATAACTTAATTTATAAATCTATGAAAAGGATATTTGAAAGTGCATCATATTCACCAAGGGGAATTAAAATAAAAGTTGATAGTAAGATTCCTATATCAAGGGGTCTTGGAAGCAGTGCTGCTTGTATAATTGGAGGCCTTTTGGCGGCGAATGAACTTGTAGGACGTGTTTATTCAAAGGAGGAAATTCTAAATATTGCAACTCAAATAGAAGGACATCCTGACAATGTAACGCCTGCCTTACTTGGAGGTATGACGGCAGCAATTTATGAAAGGGATAGGGTTTATTATAATAAAATCAAGGTTGCAGATAGATTTAAGTTTTATGCCTTAATTCCTCAATTTACAGTTTCAACGGAAAAGGCAAGAAAGGTTTTGCCAAAGGTTATAGATTATAAGGATGCAGTTTTTAACATAGGTAGGGTTTCCCTTCTTATAACTTCCTTTATTGAGGGAAATGATAATATAAAAATAGCCTGTAGAGACAAAATACATGAGGATTATAGAAAGGAGCTTATAAGGGGCTTTGATACTATAAAAGAGAAATGTTTAGATTTAGGCAGCCTTGCAGTTTTTATAAGCGGTTCTGGATCTACTCTTATGGCTATAGTTGATAAGGAGAATACGGATTTTAAAGCAAAAATAGAAAAGGATATATATAATTTTGAAGGAAGCTGGATAGTTAAGGAAGTAAATATAGATTATGAAGGGGCTAAAATAATAAAATAGGGCAGGTTGCCCTATTTTTGTTTTACAATATAAAGGGTATCAAACTCTAAAAAGTTAGGATAAATTTCTAATAGTTCATCAAGGATTATTTCTTTTTTGGGAAAGCTATTTAAAAATTCATCAAAATCCTGTTTGTTTCCAAGAATGACCTCAACATCCTCGTCATCGCTGTTTATAACTATAAATTTAAAATCTTTTTCTATGTTTTGTAGGACGTTTTTTACGTTGTCTATTCTGCTAAAGGAGCTAATAACTATATCGCAGGCACAATGTCCGTTGCTTATGTGATATAAAAAACCATCGTCTATTTCAACTTCCCCTGTTATATCCGTTACATATAAATTGTCCACTTCATTTTGCCTTAAAACATCCTCCGGCAATCTATTTTTTGTCCTTGCAAACATAAAGTAGCACATAACATCACCTTCCCTTTTTATTTAATTATACCATAAGTTAACAATTAGTTCATAAAAATTTAATAAAACAAAATTGACTATTAGTCATTTTAGGAGTATATTAATATTGTCGAACAAATGACTAATAGTCAATTTATTTTGGGAAAAATATAAATAAAAAACAATTGGAGGATATTGTATGGTTGATACAAAAGATATTTCAAGCAAGAAAAAACTAAAGCAAATAAAACTTTTCGAATCGGCCTTTAACCTTTTCTTAAACAAAGGCTTTAACGAAACAGCAATAGATGACATAGTAAAGGATGCTGGTGTGGCAAAGGGAACATTTTATCTTTACTTTAAAGATAAATACGACATTTTAGACAGGCTCATTCTTTCAAAAAGCTGCATGGTAATTAGGGAAGCATTGGAGAAAACAAAGGAAAAACAAGAGGATGATTTTATAGAGAATATGATAAACTTTATAGATTACATCATCGAATACTTTAAGAATAACAAAAGGTTATTAAAGCTTATTTACAAAAATTTATCCTGGGGACTTTTTAGAAAGGCATTGGCAAGACCTGAGGAATATGAAGAGATGAATAATTTAAAGAACATAATAATAGAAAACTTTAAAAATAAAGGCTTTACTGAGGATGAGATTGAAAGAAATATTTTTATGATTATGGAGCTTGTAAGTTCCGTTACCTATAGTTGCCTAATTTTAAATGAACCTGAAGATATAAATAATATGAAACCATACCTTTTTAATGTTGTCCGTAAAATATTAACAAAATAAAGGAGATGGTGGACTTGAAAAGATTAGGACGCTGGATTGCAAAACATCGTATTCCTACATTGATCATCGCAGTATTTCTTTTAATTCCTTCTTTTATTGGTTTTGTAAATACGAAGGTAAATTATGATATTTTAACCTATCTTCCTAAAAATTTAGATACCATGAAGGGACAGGAAATACTTGAGAAAAATTTTAACAATGCAGCAACAGCTATGCTTATAGTTGAAAATATGCAGACGAAGGATGTTTTAAAATTAAAGGACAAGATTGAAAAGGTTAAGGGTGTGGAAAGGGTTATATGGATAAGCGATATTTTGGATTCAACAGTTCCTAAAGAATTTTTGCCTGAAGATATTAAGGAGGTTTTTTATAGGGGAAATTCAACTTTGCTTTTTATCCAATTTAACGAGCCAGCATCAAGCTTAACTACCATGAAGGCAATAGAAAGTATAAGGTCGATAGCAGACAAGGATTGCTTTCTTGCAGGCGTAGCAGCGATAATCAAAGATACTAAAGATCTTGCAGATAAAGAAACTCCAATTTATGTTCTTTTGGCAGTTATTCTTACCCTTTTAGTTTTGGCCCTTGCAATGGAATCTTATATAATACCAATAATATTTATTTTAAGCATAGGTTTTGCTGTTATTTATAACCTTGGAACAAACATTTTCCTAGGTCAAATATCCTATATTACAAAGGCATTAGCGGCAGTTTTACAGCTTGGAGTTACTATGGATTATTCAATATTCTTACTTCATAGATATGAAGAGGAAAAAAGAGAATTTGAAGATAAATCAGAGGCTATGGCTGAAGCGATTGCTTCTACCTTCTCGGCTATAACAGGAAGTTCCTTAACAACTATTGCAGGTTTTTTAGCTTTAACTGTTATGAGCCTTGGAATAGGTAAAGATATGGGAATAGTTATGGCAAAGGGTGTATTTATAGGGGTTTTAACGACGGTTACTGTTCTTCCTGCTATGATATTGACCTTTGATAAGCAGATTCATAAATATCAACACAAGGTATTACTCCCTGAATTTAATAGGACTGCTAGTTTAGTAACGAGATATTATAAAGTTTTTGCAATATTAGCTATATTAGTATTTATCCCAGCCTTTATAGGTCAGGCCAGCACAAATGTTTATTATAACTTAGATGAATCTTTACCGAAGGATTTAAAATCAGTGGTTGCAACTAATAAATTAAAAAATGAATACAATATGACAACAACCCATATGATCCTTATTAAAGATAAAATTCCTGCATATAAGGTTAGGAACATGGTAAAGGAAATTGAAAGGGTCGATGGGGTTGAAAAGGTGATAGCCTATGATAAGTTTGTAGGGAATAGAATTCCTGAAAAATTTTTACCGGAGGATATAAGAAGCTTTGCTTCAAAGAATGGGTATAAGCTTATTATAGTAACTTCAAAGTATAAGGCGGCATCTAATGAAGAAAACATGCAAATAGATAGAATAAATTCAATAGTAAAAAGCTATGATAAAACAGGTTTAGTTGCAGGTGAAGGACCCCTAACAAAGGACCTTATAGAACTGGCTGACAAAGATTTTAAAAAGGCAAGTTGGGTTTCTATAATTGCAATATTTGGAATAATTATGTTTGTATTTACTTCATTATCCCTTCCAATAATATTGGTTCTTTGCATAGAGCTGGCAATATTCATAAATATGGCAATCCCATTCTTTATGGGACAGACGATACCATTTGTAGCATCAATAGTAATCGGCTGTATTCAACTTGGAGCTACGGTGGACTATGCGATACTTTTATCAACAAGATTTAGAGAGGAAATTAGGGAAGGGCTTAATAAGTTTGATGCCATGAGGATTGCAGTTCAATCTTCGGGTAGATCAATCCTTACAAGTGCTCTATCATTTTTCTCTGCTACTATTGGTGTTGGATTAATTGCTAAGATGGACATGATTCAAACTCTTTGTAAAATGCTTGCAAGAGGAGCTCTAATTAGTATGGTTGTAATAATATTTATCCTTCCTTCTATTTTAATTATTAGTGAAGGAATTATCTCAGCTACCAGCAAAAACTGGGATAAAAAACCATCATTAAAACTTAAGCTCGCAAAGGAGAGTGAATGACGATGAAGAATTTTAAAAAATTATTAGCATCTATATTAGCTTTAATGGTTGTATTTACTAATATAGGTTATGCAGCAGTTAAAAAAGATGAATCGGTTTATGTTGTTTTATCTTCAAAGGGAGAAACAAAGGATGTAATAGTTAGTGACTGGATTCATTCGGATGATATAAATGTTGAAATAAAGGATAGGTCAATATTAAATAATATTGTCAACGTTAAAGGGGATGAAGTGCCTAAAAAGGAAGGTGAAACTTTAATTTGGACTTTACAAAATAATGACCTATTCTACCAAGGAACTACTAATAAGAAGTTGCCAATAGAAGTTAATATAGACTATTATCTAGATGGAAAAAAAGTAGAGCCTAAAGATCTTGCAGGGAAAAGTGGTAGAGTAAAAATAGAATTAAATTTTAAAAACAACGATGAGCATGAAGTTAAAATAGACGGAGATTATAAAAAAGTATTTACGCCCTTTACAGTAGTTGCAGTTGTTAATCTACCCCTTGATAATTTTAAAAATGTAAAGGTATCTTCAGGGGAGGTCTTTTCAGATGGTAATAACCAAGTAGTAACCTTTATAAGCTTTCCAGGACTTAAAGAGAGCTTAAACTTAAAGAGTAATTTATTAGATATTGACGATAAATTAATTATTGAAGCAGATGCAAAAAAGTTTAGATTATCTCCAATAATGATTACAGCAACGCCTAAGATGGTAAATATCGATAAAATAGAGGGAGCAAACGATATTAATGAGCTTATAGACGGAATTAAAAAGATAAAGGAAGCAACAGAAAAGCTAAACGCTGGTTCAAAAAGACTCTCAGAAGGTTCTAAAGAGCTTTATAATAATATGAATAAGTTAACAGACGGTCTTGATAAGCTTTCTTCAGCTTCAAAGGATGTTAAGGACGGAATTCAAAGTATAGCAATTGGTGCTAAAGGTGCCTACGATGGTTCATTAAAATTAAATGAAGGTTTGAGCAAGTTAAAGGATGGGTTAGGAAATATAGAAGGTAACTTAAATGGTTTTGCAGACGGAACAGTATCTTATGCCGATAATGCTAAAAAGTTTGCAGATGGTGCTGTAAAGTTTTCAGAGGGAGCATCGATGCTTTCGGAAAATACAAAGGCATTAGAAAATGGGCTTGAGGATATAGTCAAGGCAACAGAGGAGATAAAAAATGGGGAAAATAGGATAGTTGAAGGTTTAGGCAAAAGCTTAGAGGTTATAAAAAAGTTAAAGGAATCTAAAGAAAAAGAAAATTCCTATTATGAACTTTTAATAAAAGGGATAGACTCCTTAAAAGGTTTAGTTTCCTTATTATCAAATATCCCAGGTGCAGAAGGTATAGCTGATAAGTTAAATGCTGGATTAGAGGAACAAAGAAATTATCTTCAAGCTATGTTAAAGTCGGGACAAGATTATGTTTTAGCCCTTGATGAGCTTCAAAGGGGGATTTATGAAATAAAAACAGGGACAGAAAACTTAAATAATTCCCTCAAAGCCTTAAATGAAGGACAAAAGAAGGCATTATATGGTGCGAAGGCCCTTTCATCAGCTGGAGATACATTAAAGGATTATGCAATTGAGATGCAGAAGGGAAGTTTAGGACTAAAGGATGGGGCCGAAAAATTACAAAAGGGTTCAGAAAATTTAGCTGGAGGCCTAAAGCAAATAGTTCCATCTGTAGCTGCCCTTTATGAAGGTTCTAACAACCTTAAAGGTGGTCTAGATGAATTAAGTAAAGGCTCTAATAAGTTATATAGTGGTTATGATGAATTTTCAAAAGGTATAGATTCGGCTAAAGAAGGAAGTATAAAATTAACGGAAGGTGCCAAGAAACTTTCTGATGGATTAGAAGAATTCGATAAAAACTTTACTAAATACAAAGAAGAAGGAATATACAAGATGGATTCAGAAGTTAGCAGCAAGTTTGGTGATATAAATGAAATATTAAAGAGGAAGGATGAAGTTGTAAGGCTTTCTAAAAACTATGGCACCTTCTCAGGCCTTTCAAGGGACATGGAGGGAAGCGTGAAGTTTATAATGAGAACCGAAGAAATAAAATATGACGAAGTTGAAGAAGTTTCACAAACAAAGGTTATAAAAGAAAACAAGAACATCTTTGAAAGATTAATCGATTATTTAAAGAAAATGTTTTAATATATACTACCCCCTTCGTGATTTAAGACAGTAATAAAAATTGTCGATATAATTTTAAAGACAAAATTAAGGCCTTTGTAGTATAATAAAATCACGAAAGGGGGATTTTTTATGAGTAAAAAGCTTTGGTCCTTTAAGTTTTCAACGGCATCATTGGTTTTAATTCCTGCAGCAGTTGGTATTAACTACATAGGAAAGCTTTTTGCAGGACTTCTTAAGTTGCCTTTGTGGCTAGATTCAATTGGAACGATGCTTGCAAGCATGCTGGCGGGGCCAATAATCGGTGCCTTAAGCGGTGCAATCAACAACATAATCTATGGACTTACAATGGATCCTATTTCCTTTGTTTATGCTATAACCAGTATAGCAATAGGAATAACTGTAGGCATATTGATGTATAGGGGACTTATAAAAAATATTTATCTTGCAATTTTATCGGGAATAATAGTTGCTCTTGTTGCAGCCATCGTTTCAACACCAATAAACATAGCCTTCTGGGGAGGACAAACAGGTAATATTTGGGGAGATGCCCTATTTGCATCCCTTATGGCTAAAAAATTTCCAATGTGGCTTGCCTCCTTCTTAGATGAGTTTGTTGTTGACCTTCCAGATAAGGTGGCATCTTTAGTAATAAGCTTTTTAATATATAAAGGGCTTCCAAAGAGCCTTATAAACCTTTACAGCAGCGATGATGAAATTGAAAGGCTTTAATTTTAGAGAATATATTTGCCAAGGCAAATATATTCTCTAATTTATGTTAGGAAGGTGCTAAAATGAGGATGATGAGCTTATATAAAGATAAAGATACTATAATCCATAAAATCGATCCATTAAACAAAATACTATATATATTAGCATCAATTTTAATTACGATGCTAATTTCTGATTTTAAGATTTTAACATTAACTTTAGTATTTTCCTTCTTGCTTCTTGCAATAGGGAAGGTTATAAAAAATGTATTTCCTATAATAAGCTTTAGTTTGATTGTTTTGGTAACAATAGTTATAATCCAGGGACTTTTTAATCCTAGTAATAAAATTCCTTTATTTAATATAGGTCAATTTGTTTTTTATAAAGAAGGAATCATTTATTCTTTTTTATTAATTCTTAGAGTCTTAAACATATTATGTGCCTTTTCCCTTCTTATTCTTACTACAAAACCATCCGATTTAATTGAAAACCTGGTAAGAAGAGGATTATCTCCTAAGCTTGGTTATGTTTTAGCTTCCGTCCTTCAGATAATTCCTCAAATGTTATCGACAATGGATACCATTTTAGACGCACAAAGGTCTAGGGGGCTTGAGACGGAAGGAAAATTAATAAAAAGACTAAAGGCCTTTATTCCACTCATTGGTCCTGCCGTTATGAATTCTTTAATTTCAACAAGGGAAAGGGCTATGGCCCTTGAAATGAGGGGATTTAATTCAAATATCAAGAAGACCTTTTTAAATGAACATAATGAAACTTCTATGGATAAATTGATAAGATATCTAATTATTGCTTTAATCATTTTTACTATAGTTTGGAGGTTAGTATGGCTAAAATAGTTGTTGAAGGTTTAAAGTATAGATATCCTTTATCCCAAAAGCTAGCTTTAAATGATATATCCTTTGAGATAAACGAGGGGGAATTTATAGGAATCATAGGGGCTAATGGAGCTGGGAAATCAACCCTTTGCCAGGCTCTCACAGGTATCGTCCCTTTATTTTTTAAAGGAGCCTATGGTGGAAGGGTAATTATAGATGATGTCGAAGTTGCAAAATCTAACTTAAGTGAAATATCCTTAAAGATAGGTATGGTTTTTCAAAATCCATTTACTCAAATAACAGGCTCTAAACTTACTGTATATGAAGAAGTTGCCTTTGGGCTTGAAAATATGGGGCTTGAAAGGGAAGAGATGAAAAGAAGAATTGATGATGCTCTTATGCTTTTGGATCTATATAGGCACAAGGATAAAAATCCCTTTGATTTATCAGGAGGGCAGATGCAAAGGCTAGCTATTGCAAGCATAATTGCAATGCAGCCTAAGATAATTGTTTTAGATGAACCAACATCTCAGCTTGATCCTCAAGGGTCAAATGAAGTTTTTAAGGCAGTTTCCGACCTTAAAAAGAAGGGGATAACCATAATCATGGTTGAACATAAGGTTGAGAAGCTTTCTGAATATGCCGATAGAATAATGCTTCTTCACGATGGAAGACTAATAGATTTTGACACTCCATCAAAGATCTTCTCGAGGGATGATTTGAAGGATTATGGAGTAGTAGAGCCTGTTTTTACAAGGTATTGCAAAAAGATAGGCTTAAAGGATGAAAGGGGATTATATCCTGTTACTTTAGATGAAGCTGTTAATTTGGTGGTGAAGAAACGTGAACATAATAGTTAAAGATTTATATTTTTACTATAAAGAAGGAGAAGATGTTTTAAAGGGGATAAACCTAGAGTTTGATTATAGATCAACTGCAATTATAGGTCAAAACGGTGCAGGAAAGACGACCTTTGTAAAGCTTTTAAAGGGTCTTTTAAAGCCTAAAAAGGGTGATATATTTATAAAGGGATTAAACACAAAGGAAACCACAGTTGCTAAATTAGCATCTATAATAGGCCTTGTTTTTCAAAATCCAAATGATCAGATTTTTAAGAATAAGGTTTTAGATGAGGTTATGTTTGGGCCATTGAATATTGGACAAGATAAGAATTTAGTCTTTGAAAATGCCAAAAAGGCCCTTGAACTTGTTGGACTTTTACAAAAGGCTGATGAAAACCCATACGACCTTACCCTTTCTGAAAGAAAGTTAATTAGCATTGCATCAATTTTAGCGATGGATACCGATATTATAATTTTAGATGAGCCGACTATTGCACAGGATTTTATATCAAGGGAAAAGATTAAAAATATAATAAAAAAGTTAAAAAAAGAAGGAAAGCTTGTTATTACCATAACCCATGACATGGATTTTGTTGCAGAAACCTTTGAAAGGACGATAGTATTCAACCAGGGACAAGTTCTTCTTGATGGCCCAACTAAAGAAGTTTTTTCAAAAGAAGATATTTTAAAAACAGCTCATCTAGAACCTCCGTATATAACGCAGCTTTTTAAAAGATTGGGCTTTAGCGAGACTGTTTTGAATTTAGAAGAAGCTATAAATTATAAAATTTTATAAAATTATTTTTTTGTTATGGATATAAAGCTTTACGAAATAATAGAAATTAACATATTAAAATCCGCCAGAATAGGCGGATTTTAATATGATTAATTTAATTTATTGAATAATTTAAATATTTATACTTAAAAAATCAAAAACATTTTTAGCTATAATCTCAGAGAAAATTGGTGGAACAGCATTTATTACTTGATTATACATGCTTATTATAGAATCAGTATTTGATTTAAATTCATAATCTATTGGGAAACCTTGTAAAGATGCACATTCTCTAACAGTTAAAATTCTATTACAATATGGATGAGAAAAGTGGCTTTTATATACAGATGATGTTAATGTTTTTGATGGTTTTAAAGGATCTAACTTATAATAGTAATTTTCATGATATTTCTTTTGAGATAAATTAGGTATATTTTTATAATTGCCACCTGGAGGTATGTTAATTATATTTTTTTGTGTATTTTCTTCTATGTTAACAGCATAGTGATTATGCAAATTATGATGTGAACATGGCTTAGGGAGATTTTTAAAAATTTCTTCCACTTTAACATAGTTTTTGTTATTAATTATAGGTTTTGGAAAGTTAAAATTAGTATTACTAAGTTGTTTGTTTATTCCATAAATTATAACTCTCTTTCTATGTTGAGGTAAACCATAATCAGCTAAGTCAATGATATTATAGTTTATTATAAAATTATTTAGGATATTTATTAAATAATTATATGCTTTTGACTTACCATTAGAAACAAATTCAGGAACATTCTCTATTAAAAATATTTTTGGTTTTAGACCGTTAATAAATTCAACTAACTTTTTATATAAATTTCCTTCATGATGTTGTTCTTCTCTTATTTTCTTATTTGCTCTACTATATGGTCTACATGGTAAACCTGCGATTAAAACGTCTACACATTTGCTATTTATGTTTTTTTTTAATATTTTTAGATTCAAATTATTAATATCATATAACAAAGTTTTGGCTTTAATATTGTGTTTATAAGTTTCGATTGCATCTTCATTGTTATCAATGCCAAGTAATATTTTAAAGTTATTTTTTTTAAAACCGTATGAAAAACCACCTGCACCACAAAACAAATCAATAACGGTAAAATTTCTTTTCAACCTCCCATCCCCTAAATTTTGATACACTACATTATATATTTTAATAATTTATTTTATTCCTTAGGAAAATTTTCTTCTAACCACTTCCGAACCTTATCTGTAGTTGATAATCCTTTTGATTTTAGAATTTCTACAATATCTTTTGCTGATATTATTAATATTGGATGACCATCTTCTATAATTTCTTTATATGCTTGATTACTAACATAAGAAGTAGTGACTAAAACTCCGAATTGTCTATATTTTAATCTGGAAATTAATCTTGTTGTATGTTTTAATGTAATTGCATTCTTGAGTTTATATTTTTTTGCTTCTAAGGCAAATTCTACTATAATATTATTTTGATCAAGACCAATTCTATATTTCCCAATAGCATCTCTCCCTCCATCTTTCCATTTTCGTGTTAATTGATATTCTATTACATTATTGTCTGAAAGCTGAAATAATTTTGCAGCGAATTCTTCGAAACTATAATCGTCGAAGTAGTTATAAATTAATTCGATAATTTTTCTATCTATATCATTATATGGTAATTGATCTTTTTTGGTTCGAATCTTTTTGCTATTAATACAACATAGTGGATTATATATACCGTTTTCAACCCAGATTTTATAATTTTTTGGTGTTGATTCAGTAATTTTATTACCATTTATAAGATCTATAATCCATTTTCTAGAAATAACTATGTCGTTTAATATTGTAAATGTAGCTTTATAATTTAGAAATCTTAAATTATTTTGTAATGACCATACTGCAATGAGATCATCTTTTTCAGTTAAATTATTAGCTCCAGGAACTGCTAAGCCTCTGAAAATAACATCTCTACTTTTTTGAGATGCTTTAGAAAATATAAAAAATGGGGGGATTATATCTCTGTTATTTGTATGTAAAGAATCAAAAACTTTTTTTAGAATTTGATTGCCTTTAGTATTGAGTAAAGTATCACCACATTCTCTATTGTCACCATAATAAATAAAAATACCTTTTTCAAGATCTAGGTAATCTTCCCATCCTGATTGTGAAAAATCTGTGTAAAGAATTACAAAAGCTATATTTGATAGATCGTTGCTGTTCTTTTTAATAGAATTTTTTCTTATTCTAAATCCACCTAGATTGCCACATCCTAATAGTTTGCTTATAGGATCATCAGAAATATTATTTTTGTTACCACCTTTATATAATGCATCAACAATTAGATCAGAGTCATTTAAATCATTAAAAGAAATAATTTTTTGATTGTTTTTTATAGGCTGATTTTTAGTTTTGGGTTTTAAAGTAGTTTTATATCTTTTTATTAGACTTTGTTGCATACATATCACCTTTTTATTTGATAAGTTTATTTTTCTTTTTATAAGTTTTTGCATTACTTAGCAGATTATTCATTTTTATTTGCGTTAATAAATGACAACATTTATATTAAAGAAATTGCAGACGCGTTAAAACCTAAAACAAATTATCTTCTAGGTATATTATGGGGAATTGCTGGTTTGATAATTATGTATGTTCTTTATGTTATGTTTAATATGCTTGATAAGACAATGGGGATGTGACTTCCGCCGATTTAGGCGGAATTTTTTGTATAAAAGAAGGATTTGTTACAAATATGTAGAATTTTTAATTGGGGGGTGGTTTTGTGCAAACTTTAATGGTAGTTTTATTATCTTTAATTTTGCTAATTCAAATTATTGCTTTTTTTAAAAAGGGTAGCACAAATATAGACCTTAACCAGTTTAAAATAATGTTTGATAATCTTCAAAACAAATTAGAAGGAACGTTTAGGGATGAGATGAGCAAGAATAGGGAGGAAAATAATAAATTATCCTTCCAAAACAGGCAGGAGATATCTCAAAACATAAAAAATATGTCGGATACAATAAATCAGCAGATAAATAGTATTTCAAACCTTCAAAAGGACCAATTGGATTTAGTCCTTAAGCAGCTTTTGGAACTTTTAAAGACAAATTCAGAGGGGCTTGAAAGGATAAGACAATCGGTTGAGAATAAGCTTCAGCAAATACAAGAGGACAATAACAAAAAGCTAGAAGAAATGAGGGCAACGGTCGATGAAAAGCTTCACAATACATTGGAAAGAAGGCTTGGGGAATCCTTTAAAAACATAAGCGAAAGGTTGGAGGCCCTTTACAAGCAGCTTGGAGAGATGCAGAGCTTAAATAGCGGTATAAACGATTTAAAAAGAGCCCTTACAAACGTTAAAACAAGGGGTATATGGGGTGAAATACAGCTTGCCAATATAATTGAGGAGATTTTTACAAGGGATCAGTATGATGTTAATGTTGCAACTAAAAAGGGAAGCAGGGATGTTGTTGAATTTGCCATTAAGCTTCCTTCAAAGGATGATACTAAAAAGTATATTTATCTTCCAATAGATGCAAAATTTCCGCAGGAGGATTATCAAAGGCTTTTAGATGCTCAGGATTTAGGTGATAAGGAAGCCGTCGATGCTGCAAGAAAACAGCTTGAGGCAAGGATAAAGGGTGAGGCAAAGTCTATATTTGAAAAATACATAGATCCACCTAACACAACGGATTTTGCTATCATGTTTCTTCCAACCGAAAGCTTGTTTGCGGAGGTTGTAAGAAATACAGGGCTTATAGAAACACTTCAAAGGGAATATAAGGTTATAATAACAGGACCAACTACTATAACTGCCCTTTTAAATAGCCTCCAAATGGGCTTTAGAACCCTTGCAATAGAAAAAAGGTCCAGCGAAGTTTGGCAAATATTAGGGGCAATAAAAACTGAGTTTGGTAAGTTTGCAGAAATACTTGAAAAAACCCAAAAGAAGCTTCAAGAGGCAAGTAATAGCATAGAAAACGCAACCAAAAAGACAAGGACAATAGAGAGAAAATTAAAGAAGGTGGAGGAGTTACCAATTGAAGAAAGTCAAAAGTTAATTGAAATTGATTTGGAAGATGAAGAGGAAACGGCATAAATAAAAAGCACTTTATAGGATATTTATAATCATCCTATAAAGTGCTTTTATCTTTCTAGAAAATAATAAATGCAATTGGTGAAACTATTATTAAGGTCAAAACAGTTCTTTCAAACCAAATCACGAGTATTTCAGGTATTGTAATTGGTATTTCGGTTGATAAAATGCATGGTATTGAAGCCGAGAAGAATAAAATTGCTGATATTGAAACAACGCCAATTATGAATTTTGTTATTAGTGGTGCATTAGCAGCTAACAAAGCTGGTAAGAACATTTCTGCGATTTCGACGCTGCAGGCCTTTGCTGCAAGCATAGGCTCTGGAATTCTAAGTAGTAATGTAAATGGGTAGAAAATATAACCTAGTATATCAAAAACAGGTGTATATTTAGCAAGCGCAAGTCCAATAAGGCCGATTGACATTATAGTAGGTAAAATATTTAAAGTCATTCTAAAACCATCTCTTAAATTGATATAAATATTTTCAAAAATTCCAGGTGCATTTGATGCAGCTTTTATAGCTTCGTCAAAAGCATTTTTTAATAAATTATTCTTATAATCTGGCTCAGGATCTCCTTTCCCATTTATATAGCTATCATCCTTATTCTTAAGCGGATAAAGCCTTGCAGTTATTGCTGTAACTATAAAAGTTACAACTAACGTAATCCAGAAAAATTTATTCCAATGTTCCATAAGTCCTAATGTTTTTGCAACTATAATCATAAAAGTTGTTGATACTGTTGAAAATCCAGTAGCAATAATTGCTGCTTCTTTTATAGTGTATTTTCCTTCTTTAAATACTTTGTTTGTTATAAGAAGTGCTATAGAATAACTACCAACAAAAGAAGCAACAGCATCTACTGCTGACCTTCCTGGTGTTTTCCATATAGGTCTCATAATTGGTCTCATTATAACTCCTACAAATTCTAAAAGTCCATATCCAACAAGGAAAGCCAAGAAAACGGATCCGATTGGAACAATAATACCAACTGGTATTACAAGTTTGTTGTATAAGAATGGTCCCATGTCAGCTTCAAATAACCATTTTGGTCCAACTTTAAAATAAATGAGCAAACCTACAATAAAGCCTATAACTTTTAAAATTGAAAAAGTTAAGGTTAGCTTATCTTTGTTCCATGTCTTACGATAAAATGGCATTAATGCACCTAAGAAAAGAACAATTAAAGCATAGAAAGAGGCAAGAGCTGGTAAATTGTTTCTGATGTAAGTTACTATGTGGTCAAGAGGTATGGTTGTGCTTTTGTTAATTGTAATACTAACAAAAAACATGAAGATACCAATAAAGCTGAAGATTAGAAATTTTAATAGGGACGTTGTTCTGTTTTCTGTTTTCAGATTAATGTTGCTTTGCATAATACCCCTCCCATTTATTAACTATATTATTATAATATTACATCAAGAGCGTCTAAAATTCGTCTAATTTTATTATGTAGATAATATTTAGTTGTTAAGTTATAATTTTATTAGAGTTTTATGACGGGTGGGGGATGAATCGTGAAAAAAGTGATTTTAAGCATTTTATTTTCGGCCTTTGTTTTTAGTAGTATTGAGGTTTCAGGAAAATTAATTTCTGGACAGCTTAATGCCTTTCAAGTAACCTTTATAAGGTTTTTGATAGGTGCTTTATTACTTTTTCCTTTTGCCATAAGGGATATTAAAAGGAGACAATTAGTTTTAAAAAAAGACGATTTTTTGTTTCTATTGCTTGAGGGATCCCTTTGTATTCCTATATCAATGGCTCTTTTGCAGCTTTCGGTTTATTTTACTAAAGCGTCAACTGCAGCCGTCATGATGAGCACAAACCCTATTTTTATGGTTATTTTTTCATATTTCATATTGGGAGAAAGGATAAACAAAAGGACAATAGGTGCTATAATAATAAGCTTTATTGGGGTTTTATTTATATTTAATCCCCTTAAAATTAGCTATGATATTAAAGGAATGCTTATTGCACTTTTAGCAGCAGTAACCTTTTCTTTATACAGCGTCCTTAGTAAGAAAAGAATATCCATATACGGTGGATATATATTCAATTTTTTTAGCTTTATACTAGGGGATATAGTTTTACTTATTTTACTTCTTATGTTTAAAGTTCCAATACTTCAAGGCATAAATTCAAAGAACATCTTAGTTTTAATTTACATGGGGATATTTATAACAGGATTAGGATATATATTCTACCTTTATGCCATTCAAAAAACTAGTGCTGCGATATCATCCTTTGTATTCTTTATCAAACCAGCCCTTGCCCCTATTCTTTCTGTTCTTATGCTTGGTGAAAAAATATCATTTAATGTTTTATTGGGGATAATGTTTATAATTTTAGGAACGGTTTTTGCCTTTGGGGATAAATTGAGAATTAAAAATTAATTTGAGGGGGATCCTTTATGAATGCTACCTTTTTAAAGATTTTAGCCATAATTTTTATGCTCATTGACCATATTGGTGCTTTTTTGTTTCCGAATGTTTTAATTTTTAGACTTATAGGAAGACTTGCCTTTCCCATATTTGCCTATTTTATTGCTGAAGGATATAGGAAAACCAGTGATTTGACATCGTATTTTGGCAGGCTGTTTGCTTTTGCTTTAATATCACAACTTCCCTTTTCAATGGCAACGGGGAGTAAAGCATACCTTAATATTTTCTTTACCCTTGCATTAGGTTTGTATGCAATTTATATTTATGATAAAAGGAATGATTTGAGGTTAGTATATTTGATAGCTATCCTTGCCCAATATGCAAATACCGATTATGGATTTTTTGGGGTTATGCTTATTTTTATATTCTATAGGTATAGGGATAACTTTAAAGAGCTTGTTAAATGGTTTGCTATATTAACTTTAGCCTTTCAAGGAATGATAGATCTTAATTTAGCTTCATTGGGCTTTAAAGAAATGCTTACCCATGCAGGATTTTATCAATTCTTATGGATGGGCTCATTAGTATTTTTAAAACAATATAATGGAGAAAAGGGAAGAGGGCTTAAGTATTTATTCTACCTATTCTATCCTCTTCATCTTGCTATAATTGCAATTATAAGAAACTATTTGAGGTGAAAATATGAATGAATGGAGATATGAAAATTTCAAGTATGCTCTTAATAGACTTATTGAGGCTTTAAATTTTGAAGAAGTAAATGATATTATAATCGATGGAATTATACAAAGATTTGAGTTTACATTTGAATTGAGCTGGAAATTGATGAAGGAGTTTTTAGAACATGAAGGAATAGAGGCTAATAGCCCAAGGAGTGTTATAAGAGAGGCCTTTAAAATAGGACTTATTGATAATGGAGATAAATGGATTAGTATGTTGACAGATAGAAATAAAACATCACATATATATGATGAGGAAGAATCGAGAGGGATATATGTTAATATAAAAGAAAGTTACGTTAAAGAGTTTATTGATCTTTTAAAAAAGTTTGATCAAATAATATTAAGCTTATAAAGGGAGCTTAGCTCCCTTTAAATTATTAACCAAAATATAATTCCAAACATTATCAGTGCTGAAAAATTGTATAATGAGAATCTTATAAGGTATATTTTCTTTTGTGCTTTATAATTTTCAGCATAAAATTTATATGAAATTACGCTGGCAAGGGAGGCGATTAACGTTCCCATACCTCCTATATCAACTCCAAGAAGTAGTTCCTTATAATTGTTTGTAAATCCAGATAAGAAAATGGCACAGGGAACATTGCTTATAAACTGGCTAAGGACTATGGATGATACATAGGTAGATTTTGGCCTGTTTAAAACCCTTTCAATTATATTTTTTATAATTCCAAAATGTGAAAGATTTCCTATGAATATAAAGAAGAAAACAAAAGTTAAAAGAAGGGCATAATCTACCTCTTTAAAAAGTGTTTTATCTAATATTAAGGTAATAAATATAGTTATAACAAAGGCTATTTTGTAGTCTAAGTAGTTGAAAATTGAAAGAAGGACTAAAATAAAAAGTAGTATAAATATTAAGGTTCTTTTTCTATCCTTTATTTCAACTTCTTCAATGTGAAAATCTATTTTTTTGTTTGGGATCATAAAGTTAATTAAAATTAAAGACACAAGCCCTAAAAGGACAAAGGGAAGCATAATTTTTATAAATTCATGAAGATTTATATTATACTTTGAATACAGAAAAAGATTTTGCGGATTTCCCATTGGTGTTAAGCTGCTTCCTATATTGGCGGCAAGGGTTTGGAATATTATTATTTCAAGCGGATTTATGCTGGATTTTCTTGCGATGATCAGCGTCAATGGCACAAAGGTTATAAGCGCAACATCGTTCGTTACCAACATGGAAAAGAAAAATGTTATAAGTATCAGCATTAAAGAGACAATTCTTTCGTTGTTAAACCTATCTAAAATTTTTATAGATATCATTTCTAAAAGTTTTAGCTTTTCAAAGGCCTCCACAACTATCATTAAGTTAAAAAGAGAAATCAAAACCTTAAAATCTATGTATTCTACTTTAGGAAGGCTAATAAATGAGGTTATTAAAGCAAGCATAAAGGATATCAAAAGAACTATATCTTCCTTTGCTTTGTTTATAAACTGGTTTATCAATTTTAATCCCCCTTTTGATATTGTCCATTAAGATTATATATTATAATAGAATTATTTCCAACAAGTATTTTGTGGACATAAATGCATATCTATGTTAGACTATAAAATGCATAATACTTTAGAGGAGGAAGGCTATGAGGCTAAGACATAAGCCGTGGGCAAGGCCGGAGCTTGAAGCATGCCCCTTTGTAGTAACTCAGCCTAAGGAATATAAGGGAAAATGGAAGGACGTTTTTGGGAACGACAATGACATTTATCTTGAGCTTGGCTGTGGAAGGGGTAGATTTATATCAGAAAATGCAGCCCTTTATCAAGACAAAAATTTTATAGGAATAGATATTAAGGATGAAGTTTTAGTTTATGCTAAAAGGAAGGTTGAGGAAAAGTTTAAGGAAATAAATAAAGAAGTTTCAAACGTTCGCCTTATAATAGGAGATATAACCTATGTCGATGAGATGTTCGACAGGGATGAGATTTCAAGGATTTACTTAAACTTTAGCACCCCGTGGCCCAAGAAAAGGCACAACAAAAGAAGGCTAACCCATCCAAGGTTTTTGGAAAAATATAAAAACTTTTTAAGAAAGGATTCTGAGATTTGGTTTAAAACGGATCATGAGGAATTTTTTAACGACTCTATTGCCTATTTTCAAGAGATGGGTTTTGAGTTAAAATATATAACATATGACCTTCATAACAGCGATTTTAAAGAAAATATAATGACGGAATACGAGATGAAGTTTTCCTCCTTTGGGCAAAGGATAATGTTTTTGATTGCAAAGTATTAAAACTTAATAAGACAGTTCGAAACCATCCTGTCTCTAAACAAAACTATGGGCCTGGTGCTGGCATAAGCACTAAAGGGCCATTTTGGCCCTTTTTTAATTCATAGGGGCAGGTCTGCCCCTTTTTTTATTGGAGGTGCAAAATGAGAATAGGAATAACAACCACAGTCCCAATTGAAGTTTTATATGCAGCAGGTTATAAGGTTATTGACCTTAACAATGCATTTATATCTTCTAAGGACTATTCAAAATATATTGAACTTGCTGAAAGGGATGGCTTCCCTAAAAGCCTTTGTGCCTGGATTAAAGGAATATATGGTGCATGTATTGAAAATGATATTAAAGAAGTTGTAGGCGTTGTTGAAGGGGACTGTTCAAATACTAAATCATTGGTTGAAGTTTTTAAATCAAGAGGAATTAAAATTTATCCCTTTTCATACCCTACTTTTCATACAAAGGAGGAGGTTAAAAGAAGCATAGATGAATTTTTAAGGCAGTTTAACGTAACGTATGATGAAGCTGAAAGAGTAAGACAAAAACTAAATAAGGGAAGATATCTTGCAAGGGAGATAGACAAGCTAACTTTAGAGTTTAAAGCAACTGGCTTTGAAAACCACCTTTATCAGGTATCCTTATCAGACTTTGATGGGGATGTGGAAAAATTTATTAAAATACTTGAAAACAAAGTGGAGGATATAAAAAAGAGAAATCCAAATCCTAAAAAACTAAGGCTTGCCTATATAGGGGTTCCGCCTATGACGGGGGATTTATACGACTTTGTTGAAAATTTAGATGCACAAATCATCTACAACGAGGTTCAAAGGGAATTTGCCTTTCCAAGGTTTGATGAGGTTAAGGATATTTATGAGCAGTATTACGACTATACCTACCCTTATAGCTTAAGCTTCCGATTAAAGGAGATAAAAAGGCAGATAAAGGAAAGGAAAATAGATGGGGTAATCCACTATACCCAAGCCTTTTGTTATAGGGCAATTGATGATATCGTCATTAAAAAGGAGCTTGATGTTCCTGTTTTAAACATAGAAGGGGATAAGCTAAACGCCCTTGATGCAAGGACAAAGATAAGAATTGAAGCATTTTTGGATATGCTGAAGGATTTAAAGGAGGATTAAATTGAGGATATTAGGAATTGATTTGGGATCAAGATTTGTAAAGGTTGCACTTATGGAGGAGGGTATTATAAAGGAAAAGTTTAAAATAAGCACTGTAAAGTTTTATAAGGAATACTGTAGGTTCGACGGAAGGCTTAAGGTAGACTTTAAAAGGCTTGGAGTTTCTGATTTTGACATAGGTGTTTCAACGGGATACGGTAGAAACAATGTTGATATAGAAAGCTTTAGGATAATAAACGAACTTAAGGCCCATGCCTATGGTGCTATATATCAAACAAACCTTAAGGACTTTATTCTTCTAGACGTTGGAGGACAGGACGTTAAGGTTATAAAGGTTGAAAAAGGAATTTTAACCGACCTTGAGCTTAACGATAAGTGTGCGGCTTCCTGCGGAAGATATCTTGAAAACATGGCAAAGATACTTGAAACCAACCTTGATGATTTATCCAGCTTTTTTAAGGATCCTGTTGAATTAAATTCCACCTGTGCAGTTTTTTCTGAATCTGAGCTTATCGGGAAAATTGCAGAGGGACATTCCTTTGAAAGTCTTTGTGCAGGGGTGAACTATTCTTTATACAACAGGCTAAGGCCCCTTCTTTCAAAATTTAAAGGAAGGCTTTTACTTCTTTCCGGTGGGGTTGCTAAAAATAGAGCTCTTATAGAATACCTAAAGCAGGATTTTGATGAGATAAAGGTGTTAGGGGATCCAGATTTTAACGGAGCCATAGGCTGCTGTTATTTTGGAAGTTTAAAAAGATAAGGAGGAGTTATTATGACAAAGGCATTGGTATTGGCAAGTGGAGGGCTTGACAGCACAGTTTTACTTGCAAAGGTTGTAAAGGAATATGGATGTGAAAACGTAACTGCCCTTAACATATTTTATGGGCAAAAGCATAAAAAAGAAGCTGAATTTGCAAAGTATCAGGCTGAAAGATACGGAGTAAATTATATTACAGCAGATTTATCAAGCGTATTTAAGTTTTCAAATAATTGTCCCTTGCTTGAAGGTAGCGATAAAGAAATTCCTGAGAAATCATACGCAGAACAGCTAAAGGAGATGGGAGGACAAGGAACGGTTTCAACATACGTTCCCTTTAGAAATGGACTATTTTTATCCTATGCTGCAGCCATTGCAATTCAATTTGGAGCGTCTAAAATTTTTTACGGTGCCCATTCTGACGATGCGGCAGGAAGTGCATATCCTGATTGTTCAGGAAGTTTTATAGAAAACATGGCAAAGGCTATATATGAAGGAACAGGCGGTGAGGTTTCTCTTGAGGCGCCCTTTTGGAATTTAACTAAAAAGGATATCGTAAAGATGGGACTTGATTTAGGTGTTGATTTTGCCCATACATGGAGCTGCTATAAAGGAAAAGAGGAGCCCTGCAGAAGATGTGCAACTTGCATAGATAGGGAAAGGGCCTTTGAACTTAACGGAACTCAAGATCCGCTTATTAGGAGGTAATAAAGTTGAAAATAACTGTAACAAAGGAATTTACCTTTGATTGTGCCCACATGCTCTCTAATCATGAGGGGATATGTTCTAATCTTCATGGTCACACATATAAACTTGAAGTTACGGCTTCATCGGAGCTTATAAAGGAAGGCTCATCCCAAGGGATGGTTGTGGATTTTGGGGATTTAAAAAGCATCGTAAAGGAGCTTATTGTGGATAAATTTGATCATTCATTTATATTTTGGGAAGGTGGCTCTGAGGCAGAAAAGGAGATTGCAAGAGTAGTAGAAGGTTATGGAATGAGGATAGTGAAATTTAAGGAAAGGCCAACGGCAGAGAATATGGCACTTTTTATAATAAAAACTTTGAATGAATATCTAAAGGATAGTCCTATAAAGATAGTTAAAGTGAGGCTCTTTGAAACTCCAACTTCCTTTGCGGAGGTGGAGGATGATGTATAGGATTAATGAGATTTTTCATTCTGTTCAAGGGGAGGGTTCCTATTTAGGCTGTCCTGCAACTTTTGTAAGGCTGTCGGGCTGCAACTTAAACTGCCATTGGTGCGATACCGACCATTCTGAAAAGGAATTTTTAACTGCAGAGGAGATAGCCGATAGGGTAGAATACGAAAAGGTTATTATAACAGGCGGTGAGCCTACTATTTACAACTTAGAGCCCCTTTTGTTGGAGCTTAAAAAAAGAGGAAAAAAGACAATGCTGGAGACAAACGGGACAAATCCAACGGATGATATAAGGCATTTGTTTGATTGGATAGTGTGTTCCCCAAAGCCAGAGACTAATTGGGCTATAAATGAAAGATGCCTATTTGACGAGTTAAAATACGTAGTTGATGGCAATTTTGATCCTGAAATTCACATTCCAAAGGGGATAAAGGAAAAGTATAAGGATAGGATTTGGCTGCAGCCGGAGAGTAGTAATTTTAACCTTCGTTCAAAGGAGGCCTTCTACTTTGCAATGAAGGATCCTTCTTTAAGGGTTGGTCTTCAGCTTCATAAGATAATAAACGTAAGATAGAGGTCGCTATGATGCAACCTCTATCTTTTGAATAAGAAGTATGTTGGAATTGGTTTTTGCATATTCGACTAGCTCATCCGTAAATCCGGATTTTGAAAATAGAATATAATATTTATTAGGATGATTAAATAATGTTGATTTTTCCATCAAATCCCTTAACGTTTCCATGCCTACCAGTTGATTTTTCCATTTGCATTCACCAAATATTATATTATCTTTATTTAAGGCCACTATGTCGATTTCTTCTTCTCGTTTTTTATATGGATTGTTTCCCCACCATTTACCTATTTTTTCTGCGATAAAGGGAAGCTTTTTATCCCTATTTAAAAGTTTGATGTAATCAAGACATATATCTTCATAGACTAAACCTAAGAAATCATTCATAAAGGGTTTGATTTTTTCTTCTATAACAAAATCAATTAAACCTTGTTCTATCAATGATTTATTATAAAATACAAATCTATACCAAAATCTAAAAAAGTTGTCTTTTATTCTATATATGCTTTTTCTACTGTTTTCTTTTATATCTATAGGGGTTATTTTTTCAATTATTTGCAGGTCTATAAGGGTAGAAATATATTTTGCACATTTATCGTTTTCTATTCCAACTTTTGTTGAGATTTCGTTAAGTTTGCTGGCCCCATCTGCTATAGCCTCAATAATGGAATTATAAAGAGCTGGCTCTCTAACTTCTTGCTTTAAAAGTAATTTTGGTTCTTCAAACAGGTATGAGGTTTTATCTAAAATTTTATTTTTTATATTCTCAAATATATTTAAACTATCATCGAAGTTTCTAAGATATTGAGGGACACCACCCAATATTCCATATGCAGCAACATTTTCTTCGAATGTATATCTTGGGAAAAATTCTGTGCTTGTGAAAAAATTAAAAGGTTCGATAAAAAATTGTGCTGTTCTTCTTCCATATAAGGGACTTTTGTAGCTTAAAACTTCTTTTTCTATAAAACTCATAGATGAGCCGCAAACTACAATGAATAGTTTCGTATCTTTAAGATGATGATCGATTAAATTTTGTAACAGTGAAGGCAAACTTTTGTTGGCATTTACAAGGTAAGGGAATTCATCGATCACAAGAACTAATCTTCTATCCTTTGAATTTTTTGCTAAAAAAAGAAATGCCTTTTCCCACGTTTCAAATCGGCTTACTAATCCGTCAAGGCCAAAATATGATAGTATCTTATCTGAAAAATTTTCCAGAGCCATTTTATCATTATATTCTTCAGCAACAAAAAATATTGATGGTTTATCTTTACAAAATTCAGCAAGTAATGTGGTTTTACCAACACGCCTTCTTCCATACATAACAATAAATTGAAACTTATCTTCGATGTATAATTTATTCAATGAATCTAATTCGCTTTTTCTTCCAATAAACATAAAATCACTCCTCTTTATTAACTCATGATTTACTAACTTTAGAGTTAGTTACTTTAGAGTTAGTAAAATTGTAGCATATTTCATTGATTTTTTCTACTATGTTGTAATTATATTTGATGTTCATAATCACAAAATTTGAGTATAATATCTGTGGGGTGATATTTTGAATAACATGTGGGAAGAGTTTATCGATAGATTAGGAAAATTTATAGATAAGCATGTATCCGACAAGGATGATGCGGAGGATTTACTTCAAGAGGTTCTTATAAAGATATATAAGAATTTAGACAACTTAGAGCAGGAGGAAAAGGTATACCCTTGGATATATCAAATAGCAAGAAATTCTATAATAGATTATTATAGAAGGAAAAACAAAATGACTTCAAACTTAGAATTGGAAGATATAGCAGTATATGACGGTGAAGAATCCTCTAATGAGGATATTGCAATTTGCATAAAGAACATGATAAATAGCCTTCCGGAAAAATATAAACAGGTTATCATTCTTTCAGAATACGAAAATCTAACATACAAGGAAATAAGCCAAAGACTTGGAATATCAATATCTGGGGTAAAGTCAAGAATTCAAAGGGCTAGGAAACTTCTAAAAAATATGCTTTATGATTGCTGCAATTTAGAGCTGGACAGCTTAGGGAATGTAATCGATTTTCAGCATAAAACAAAGGACTGCAAATTTTGCTAAGAATAGGGCTAAATTTGAGTCCTTTTTTATTTTTTTGCGTCTTTATATATGCCAATATGAGTTAAAGGGAGGTTTTTATATGGAAAACAAAAATAAAAGTTGCTGCTCTTGTGGCTCAGCATGCTGCGGTGAGGTTAATACAAAAGTTAATAAAAGAAAATTAGTTATCGACTTTCTTTATCTAGATCTAACTTCTTGTGACCGCTGCATGAAAACCGATGATACCCTTGACGAAGCATTAAATGAAGTTAAAAGGGTATTAGAAGCTACAGGAATAGAAGTTGTTGTAAATAAGATAAACATTACGAATGAAGATTTGGCTAAAAAATACAAATTTGTAAGCTCACCAACAATAAGAATCAATGGCAGGGACATTCAAATGGATATAAAGGAGAGTCCATGCAAGGCATGTGGGGACCTTTGCGGTGATGATGTTGACTGCCGCGTATGGGTTTATCAAGGGAAGGAATATGATTTTCCACCTAAGGAAATGATAATAGAATCAATTTTAAAGGCTGTATATGGTGGAAGTGAAACTGTTAAAGAAGAGGAATACGTAATGCCAGAGAACCTCAAAAGATTTTTTGATGGAATGAAAAAAAGATAAAGTGGCTTTACAGATAGTCTAGTTAACGTAGCAAAGGAGAATAAAAATTTGATATTAAAAAAGTTGCCGTAAAGGGGCAACTTTTTTAATATTCTATCCTTTGGCTTTCTTCTGTAAGCATATTTTTATAAAGAGTATAATAGTAACCCTTCTTTTTAAGAAGCGTCTCATGGTTTCCATCTTCGATTATTTTACCGCCCTCTATTACAAGTATTCTATCTGCATTTCTTACTGTTGAAAGTCTATGGGCGATTACAAAGCTTGTTCTTCCCTTTAAAACCCTTTGAATAGCATCTTGAATTATATGTTCTGTATGGGCGTCAACGGAAGAAGTTGCTTCATCAAGTATAAATATAGCAGGGTTTGAAATTACTGCCCTTGCAAGGGAAATAAGCTGCCTTTGTCCTATGGAAAGCTTACTTCCACCCTCGCCAACTTCAGTGTTGTAACCCTTTTCAAGCCCCATAATAAAGTCATGGGCATTTACAAGCTTTGCAGCTTCAATTATCTCATCCATTGTAGCGTCAAGCTTACCATATCTTATATTGTCGGCAACAGTTCCGCTGAAAAGATGGGGCGTTTGAAGGACATAGCCTAGGCTAGAGTGGAGGACTTTAAGGGGAATGTCCCTATAATCCACCCCATCTATAAATATCCTGCCTTCTGTTGGCTCATAGAAGCGGCAGATAAGATTAACTATGGTTGTTTTTCCAGAGCCGGTTTCACCAACAAGGGCTATTGTTTGTCCCTTTTTAACCTGTAAATTAAAGTTTTCTAAAACCCTTTCACCCTCTTTGTATTTAAAGCTTACATTTTCAAATACTATATCCCCTTGTATTTTAAAATCCTCTAATTTCCCTTCATCCTTTATTTCAGGTTCTGTGTTTATAAGGTCTATTACCCTTTCTGCTGCTGCTTGGGCTGAGATTAGCTCTGCCGTAACCCTTGCAAGTTCCCTTACAGGCTCGAAAAATTGAATTGAGTAGGATATAAAGGCTGCAAGGGTTCCAAAGCTTATCAAATTCATATAGGTATATTTTCCACCTACAACAAGTATTACTGCTGTTGATATGCTTCCAAGGCTTATTACAATAGGCATATAAATAGAGGAAAGAATAGCAGCCTTTATTGCAGCGTTTTTCATTTCGGATGTTTCAAGCCTAAATTCGCTAATATGCATATTCTCTGTTGAGAGTATCTTCGACGTTTTAGCTCCCATTATTGCCTCATTAAAAGAGCCTGTTATTTGGGAGTTTAGTTTTCTTACTATCCTATATTGCTTTAATATTCTTTTTTGAAAGTATATGCTAATTACAAACAACACAGGTATTGCAAGTATTATAAAAAGGGCAAGTTTAATATTTAAGGTTAAAAGATAAATTAATATAAACGTCATTATGGATACTCCCCAAACCATGTCGACTATTCCCCAGGCAAGGGTATCACCAAGCTTTGAAACGTCGGAGGTCAACCTTGACATTAGATATCCCGTCTGGGTGTTATCGAAAAAGGAAAAAGACAGTGTTTGCAGCTTTTCAAAGGCAGATTTTCTAATGTCGTGGCAAAGGCCCATATCTACCTTTCCTGCAATTGCTATTAAAAGATATACGTTAATGGTTTGGAAAATAATTAAGATTGAATAAAAAAGTATGAATTTATAAAAACCTTTATAGGTTCCCTTTATTACGAAGTTATCTATTGCGTATTTAGAAAGATAAGGGAATGTGGCATCGATTGCCCCTACAAATACCATTATCATGATAAGAGAAAATATTTCTTTTTTATATGGTTTTAAAAAGGATAAATATTTTTTCCAAAGCTTAAGGTCAAAATTGTTTTTATATTCCTTTTCTTTTATTTGAGCCATAATATCACCGCCTTATATTGTCTTTTCAAAGTCCCTTTCTATTAAGGATTGGATTTCCCAAACCCTTTTATAGAGTCCCTCCTCCTTTATAAGCTTTTCGTGGTTTCCTATGTTTGTAACTTTACCCTTATCTAAAACTATTATAATATCAGCATCCTTAACGCTGGTTATTCTGTGGGAGATTATAATCGTCGTTGTATTTTTGCTCCTTTCTTTAAGGGCGTTTCTTATCTTAGCTTCAGTTTCCGTATCAACGGCACTTAAGGAATCATCAAAGACAAGGATTGGATAATCTTTCAAAACTGTTCTTGCAATAGTAATTCTTTGCCTTTGACCGCCTGATAAGGTTATTCCCTTTTCACCAACTAAGGTGTCATATCCATCCTCAAATTCCATTATTGTATCGTGGATGGATGCGATTTGTGATGCTCTATATATTTCTTCAAGCTCTGCATCGGGATTTGTTATTGCTATGTTTTCTTTGATTGTTTTGGAGTATAAAAAGGCATCCTGAGGAACTACTCCGATTTTTTGTCTTATAAATGACTTTGATATATCTTTAAGTTCTATCCCATCTATTTTTATTGAACCTTTTTTGTAGTCGTAAAGCCTCAATAAAAGGGATATTATTGTTGATTTTCCTGAACCTGTGGAGCCAAAGAAGGCTACCGTTTGTCCTGCTTCAATTTTAAAAGAAATATCCTTTAAAACATAATTTTTATCATCAAATCCAAAGGTTACGCTGCTAAATTCGATATTCCCCTTGATTTCAATATCTTTAATTCCTTCATCAAGGTTTTCCCTATCCTGAGTTAGTATTTCGTGTATTCTTGAAAGGGATATGGTCATTTTGCCCATGTCGGAAAGAATTCTTCCCATCTGCCTTACAGGCCAAAGGAGCATTCCTTCATAGCTGACAAAAACGAGCAAGGTTCCTATGGTGATTTTGCCATTTGCAGCAAAGTATGAGCCAATAAGAACCACAAGGGCAGTTTGAATCATACAAAGGCAGTCTGAAAAGGACCAATAGTTTGCAAAAAGCTTTATAAGATTATAGGTAAGGTCCCTGTAGGTTTTGTTTTTTTCTGCAAATTTTTTAATCTCAAACTCTTCCCTTGCAAAGGCCTTTACAACTCTAATTCCTGTTATGTTTTCTTGAATTACCGTTGAAAGTTCAGCCTCTGCCTCATCGCTTCTTTTAAATTGCCTTTGAACCCTTGTAAAAAACCAAAGGGCAAAGGCGAAGATAATAGGAACTATTAATGTCGCAACAAGGGCAAATTTTACATCCAAAGAAAACATTATGATGAGTATAAGGCTAAGAAGTATAACTGTCCTTCCTATTTCAACAAACTGGTTTGCTAAAAAATTTCTTATGGTTTCAACGTCGGAGGTGCATCTTTGTATTATTTCCCCCGATGGATATTTTGAGTAAAATTCATATTTTGCCCTAAGTATTGTTTCGTATAGACTGTCCTTAAACCTCTTTGCTATGTTTTCTGAGGCTTGGCTTGACCATTTCCCTTTAAGATAAAGAAATAATGCGTTAAGTAGGGTAAGTAGTATTACCAAAAGCCCCATAATCCATAGATTTTTTAGAATGTAATCTCTACCACCTAAAGAATCTACTAAGTTTATCATTAGTTTAGATGTCATAGGCTTTGTTCCGATTATCGAGTCAACGGTTAGTTTTATAATAAGGGGAATAAGGACGGAGAATAAAGCCGAAAGACCCGTTGCAATTATTGAGGCAATGTATTTTAGCCTAAAGCCCTTTGAAAAATCAATTAATAGTCGATATTTCCTCATGTCATCACCTTCCTTTAAACATAAAAAGGCCATGGGATAGCACACCCATGGCCTAGATTACTTAATATTTTTTAGGGCAATATACGCGAAGGCATAGGTTGCACTATCTTTTTATTTTTAGTATTAAATTTAATTTTTAAACTTCCTATAAACATTAACATCTGTGCAACCTCCCTTCATAAATATTTCTTTTTATAGTATAAAATAATTTTTAAAAAATTTCAACAATTTTTTGATATAATGCCATAAGTTGCTATGTGTTATAAGAAAATTATGGAAATGTCAAAAAGTCAAAATGTCAAGAGGCAGGCACTTTACATTTTATAATTTTTTGAATTATAATAATTTTAGAAAACTAAATAAAGGACACTGGGGGAGATGGACGAGGCCATCTGAGAGTAAGGTCCGATGAAACCTTAGACCCTTTGAACCTGATCTGGATTATACCAGCGTAGGGAAGTGGGAAAATATGCACTACTCTATTTTGCTGGGTAGTGCTTTTTTGCACTACCTTTACGCTGGGGTAGTGCAATTTTTTTTAAGGAGGGAGATAATGGCATTTTTAAACGATGAAAGGATTAGTTTTAATGGGACGGTTTTAGAACTTTTAAAAAGGGAGGGATATGATGAAAAAAAGGTTGTTGTTTTACTCAATGGTGAGATCTTAAAAAGAGACCTTTGGGATGAGGTTTTCTTGAAGGAAGAGGATTATTTAGAAGTTGTAAGTTTTGTTGGAGGTGGTTAATGTGTCTTTTGTAATTGGTGGAAAAACTATTAATTCAAGGCTTTTTGTAGGGACAGGAAAGCTTCCAAGTTATGAAATGATAAAAGATATAATTAGGGAAGCCCAAATAGATGTTGTTACAGTTGCTGTAAGAAGGGCCCATAGAGGTGGAGAAAGAGAAAACATTTTGGATTATATTCCAAAGGAAACCATAATAATGGTAAATACATCCGGAGCAAGGGATTATAAGGAGGCTGTAAAGATAGCTTTAATCGGTAGGGAACTTACAAATTCTAATTGGATAAAGGTAGAAATAGAGGCTGATACTAAATATCTTTTGCCTGATAATGAAGAAACCATTAAGGCCTGTGAAATATTAGTTAAGGAGGGGTTTAACGTTTTCCCTTATATTTCCCCGGATCTTATAGTTGCTAAAAAACTTGAGGATATTGGAGTTAGTGCAGTAATGCCTCTTGGTTCACCTATTGGAACCAACAAAGGATTGGTGGCAAAGGAGCTTTTAAAGGCTATAATAAATGAAGTAAAAATTCCAGTCATAGTAGATGCAGGAATAGGAAGGCCCTCCCATGCGGCAGAGGCTATGGAACTTGGAGCCGAAGCTTGCCTTATAAACACCGCTATTGCAACAGCAAAGGATCCTATTAAAATGGCAAAGGCCTTTAAGATGGCGATAGATGCAGGAAGGCTAGCTTGTGAAGTAGGAGTTTTAAAGGAAAGGGAATATGCCGATGCATCATCACCTTTAACGGGATTTTTAAGGGGTGTTTAATATGTTTAATTTTGAAGAAATAGCCCGTCTTTATGAAGAAAATAAAAGCAAACCTTCAAGGGAGGAAGCTATTGAAATTTTAAATAAGGAGGATTTATCCGATAAGGACTATATTAAACTTTTAAACTGCGATGCTTTAGATATATTAGAGGTGGCAGCGAGGAAGGCAAAAAGGCTTACAGAAGCTTATTTTGGTAAAAACATATTTTTATATATTCCTCTTTATATCTCAAATTATTGTTCATCTGGTTGTATTTATTGTGGGTATTCATGTTTTAACAAAATAGAGAGAAGAAGGCTCAGCTTAGATGAAGTTGAAGATGAGATGCTGGCTATAAAGAGAAAAGGATTTAACAGCATATTACTTTTAACGGGGGAGGATGATACAAAGGAGGGGTTTGAATATTTAAAATCGGCTATAAAAATTGCAAAAAAACATTTTCCTGAAATTTTCATTGAAACAGGTCCTTTATCCTTTGAAGGATATAAGGAACTTGTAGATGAGGGACTAGTTGGGGTTACTTTATACCAAGAAACCTATGACTTAAATACCTATGAAGCTGTCCATTTAATAGGAAGGAAAAGGAATTTTGTTAAAAGGTTAAATGCCATTGAGGAGGCAATAAGGGCTGGAGTCAAGGAGGTAAATATAGGTTGTCTTTTGGGACTTTCAAATGATTTTAAAAAGGATGTATTTTTAACTGCTATGCATGGCAAGTATCTTTTAAAAAAATATCCTAAAATAGAGCTTTCTATATCCTTCCCTAGGATAAGGCCCTTTGAAGGAATGAATTTTATCTATACAAAGGTTGATGACTTGCAATTTGTAAAATTTATAGTTTATACAAGGCTACTATTAAAGCATGTAGGTATCAATATTTCAACAAGGGAAAGTAAAGAACTGAGGGATAACCTAATAGGCCTTGGTGTTACAAAGATGTCGGCGGAGTCTAAAACCGGCGTTGGTGGATATGTAAAGGATAATCCCTCACCAAAGCAGTTTGAGGTATCTGATGATAGAAAGGTTGAAGAAATCATTATGTCTATAAAATTGAAGGGATATAATGCAGAATTTACAAATTGGGTGATGTTATGACCTTTAGAGAAATTTTATTAAATTATCTTTCTGAAAAAGAGCTTAAAAAAATAGAAAAGACGAAGATAATTGTTATAGGCTGTGGAGGTTTAGGTTCTAATATTGCTAAGTTATTGATTAGAACAGGCTTTTTAAAGTTAACCCTTATCGACTTTGATGAAGTGGAGCTTAAAAACTTAAATAGGCAGGACTTTTATTTAGAACAGGTAGGCAATAAAAAGGTGTATGCATTAAAGGAAAACCTATTAAAGATTAATAAGGATGCTTTAATAGAAACACTATGCCTAAAAATAACAGAAGATAACCTAAATTTATTGAAGCAGGCAGACATAGTCGTAGAGGCCGTTGACAGGGTAGAGTATAAAAGGATGATTTTTGAATATTGTCTTTCAGAAAAAATAAGGGTTGTATGTGCTTCAGGTATTGCAGGGTTTGGGGACGGAGAAGGAATAAAAATAAAAAGGGGTAAAAATTATTCAATAATTGGGGATTTTAGAAAATCTATAAGTGAGTTTAGTCCCCTTTCTCCTAAGGTAACTGCTGTTGCCAGCTTGCAGGCCGATGAGGTTTTAAGGATGGTGATAGGAGATGAAAGCTGAAAAATTAAGGCTTTTAAAGGAATACAATCTTTACTGCATTACAGCAGAGAATTTATCTAGGGGAAGAAGCAACATAGAGGTAGTAGAAAAAATGCTAAAGTCGGGTGTGAAGATAATTCAATATAGAGAAAAGAAAAAGACCCTAAGAGAAAAACTCTTAGAGTGTGAAAAAATAAGGCAAATGACATTAGATTATGGTTGCATATTTATAATAAACGATAATATAGAAATTGCAAAGATGGTTTTAGCCGATGGAGTTCATATAGGTCAGGATGATTATCCATTAGAGAGGGTAAGAGACTTTTTAGGAGAGGAATATATAATTGGCCTTTCCACCCATTCGAGGACTCAGCTTTATGATGCCCACAAAATAGGAGCGGATTATATTGGTGTTGGCCCTATATTTAAAACCTTTACCAAGGAGGATGTGTGCGATCCTGTTGGATTTGAATATTTAGATATAGCAGTAAAAGAGAGCAAAATCCCCTTTGTTACAATAGGAGGGATAAAGGAAAACAATATGGAGGATGTTTTAAAAAGGGGAGCAAAGTGTATAGCAATGGTAAGTGAAGTAGTTGGAGCGGAGGATATAAAAGGAAAGATAAAGGCTATTTTAGATAAGCTAAATAACTGGAGGGATAAGAATGAAAACTCAAATGGATTATGCTAAGGAAGGGATACTAACGGAGGAGATGAGAATTGCCATAGAAGTTGAGGAGATGGATGAAAAAATTTTTTTAGAGTTGATAGCAAATGGTAAGATAGTAATTCCTGCAAATAAAAACAGAAGAAGGTCAAAATATTTTGCAATTGGAGATGGGACAAAAGTTAAGATAAATGTTAATATTGGTGTATCCAGCGAATGCGGAGATTTTAAAGAGGAGATTGAAAAGTTGGAGCTTTGTAAAAAATACGAAGTCGAGTCGGTTATGGACCTTTCAAGTGGAAAAAATTCAAAGGAGTTTAGAAAATATCTTTTAAAAAACTATGATTTCATAGTGGGGACGGTTCCGATATATGATATTGCCATATTACATGAGGATTTTACAAAGGTTGAGGCAAAGGAGATGCTTGAGCTTATAGAGATGCAGGCGGAGGAGGGTGTGGACTTTTTTACCCTTCATGCGGGAATTACAAGAAAAACTCTAGAGAGGTTTGAAAAAAATAGTAGAATAATGAAAATAGTATCCCGTGGAGGCGGAATGATTTATAACTGGATGATTAAAAACAACAGGGAAAATCCGCTATATGAATACTTCGATAATATTTTAGATATTTGTAAAAAACATGACGTAACCTTAAGCCTAGGGGACTCCCTAAGGCCTGGATGCATATTCGACGCTACAGATGCCCTTCAAATCGAGGAGCTTATAAATTTAGGTGAGCTAACAAAAAGGGCGTGGGAAAAGGGAGTTCAGGTCATGATAGAGGGTCCTGGCCACATGAGGGCAAATGAAATTGCAGCAAATATGCTCCTTGAGAAAAAACTATGCCATGGAGCACCCTTTTATGTTTTAGGACCTTTAACAACAGATATAGGTGCAGGATATGACCATATTACAGGAGCTATGGGAGGGCTGATTGCAGCCCTTAATGGTGCAAACTTTTTATGTTATGTAACTCCTGCTGAACATTTAAGGCTTCCGAGCATAGAGGATGTTAAAGAAGGAATAATTGCCTTCAAACTTGCTGCCCATTCTGCTAATCTTTCAAAGGGTTTTAAGAAAGACCTTGAAAGGGATTATAAAATGAGCTTGGCAAGATCAGAGATGAATTGGCAGGAGATGTATAGATGGGGAATAGATGAGGAAAAGATGAGGATGTATAAGAAGGATGAAAATAAATACTGCACAATGTGTGGAAAGCTGTGTCCAGTAAATAATGTAAGATAGCCATGGAAGAAAATAAAATATATAAATAATATCAAGATATATATTCGTATATTTTCGAAATATAACAAAAAATATTTGACATATTTAAGGATATATTCTAATATGAAATTAGAAAAGAATACGGTATCATCCATATAATCTGGGGAATATGGCCCTAGAGTCTCTACCGGGCAGCCGTAAACTGCCCGACTATGGATGAGTCAATAGGTTATTCCCTTTTTAGGAATAGGTATCTCCTTTTTGACTCTTCCATGGTCAAAAAGGGATTATTTTTTTAGGGGGAGTGTTTTATGGAAAGGTTAGAAAAACTCTATGAAGGTAAGGCAAAGATAATTTATAGGACAAGCGATGAGGATAAAATAATAGCCTACTTTAAGGACGATGCCACAGCCTTTAACGGACAAAAAAGGGCACAAATATTTGAAAAGGGAGTTCTTAACAATACCATATCTTCAATTCTATTTGAACTTTTAGAAGGCAAAGGAGTAAAAACCCATTTCTTAAAACAAATCGATAAAAGGCAGCAGCTTCTTAAAAAGGTTAATATAATTCCCCTTGAGGTAATAGTAAGAAATATCGCAGCAGGAAGCATGGCAAAAAGGCTTGGAATTGAGGAAGGGACAAAACTTAATACAACCGTCTTTGAAATTTGCTACAAAAACGATGAACTTGGGGATCCTTTAATAAACGACTATCATGCAGTAGCTCTAGGAATTACAACCTTTGAGGAGCTTCAAAATATTTATGATTGTGCTGGCAAAGTTAATGAGTTCCTTAAAGAGTTTTTCGATGAACTAGGCATAGACCTTGTTGACTTTAAGCTGGAATTTGGAAGGTTTAGGGATGAGATTTTACTTGCCGATGAGATATCCCCGGACACCTGCAGATTTTGGGACAAAAATACTAAAGAAAAGCTTGACAAGGACAGATTCAGAAGGGACCTTGGAAACGTCATTGAAGGCTATAAAGAGATTTTAAAAAGGATGAAGGGAGAGGTAAAATGAAGGCTTTAATTGATGTTACCTTAAAGGAGAGCATTTTAGATCCACAGGGGGCAGCGGTTAAGGAGGGACTTTTAAAGCTAGGATACCATGTTGAGGGAGTTAGAATTGGAAAGCATATTGAGGTTGAATTAAAGGATATGGATATTAAGGAAGCTGAAGGGATAATCAAGGACATGTGTGAAAAGCTTCTTATTAATCCAGTTATAGAAACCTACACATTTAGATTTGAGGTGTGATTATGAAGGCAGGGGTTGTAGTTTTTCCAGGTTCCAATTGTGATAAGGATGTATTCGATGTTTTAAAGTCTTTAGATGTTGATGTTAAATATATTTGGCATGATGAGGGTAAAATCGATGTTGACCTTTTGGTTTTACCCGGAGGATTTTCCTATGGTGATTATTTAAGATGTGGTGCCATCGCAAGGTTTGCGAAGATTTTAGAGGGAATATATGAGTTTTCTGAAAGGGGCAATCTAATCCTTGGTATTTGTAACGGGTTTCAGATACTGACTGAATTAAAGCTCTTACCCGGCGCCCTTTTAAGGAATAAAAATTTAAAGTTTATATGTGGCGACTGTCAGCTTATAGTTGAAAATAACAATACTCCCTTTACAAGGTTTTATGAAAAGGGAGAGGTTGTAAATTTTCCAATAGCCCATGGAGAAGGAAACTATTTTATAGATGATGAGGGCTTAAAAAGATTAAATGAAAAGGGACAAATAGTTTTTAAATATAAAAATAATCCCAACGGTTCTATAGAGGATATTGCAGGAATCGTAAACGAAGGGGCAAATGTATTAGGCCTTATGCCCCACCCAGAAAGGTCATCGTCAAAGCTTTTAGGATGTGATGATGGGATAAGATTATTTAAAGGGGCTATAGAATTTTTAAAAGGCTAAGGAGTGTTTCTATGAATAAAGTGTATCTACCACCTTCAAGGATAGGGGTTATAGGGGGAGGACAGCTTGGTAGGATGCTTGCCTTTGAGGCCAAAAGGATGGGGTATGAAGTTTTTGTCCTTGATCCTAAGGAAAACTCACCAGCAGGGCAGGTATCAGACTTTCAGTTTGTTGCAAGCTTTGATGATTTTGAAGCCCTTTTAAGTTTAGCCCAAAAGACAGATATTTTAACCTATGAATTTGAACACATTAATGTAGAGCATCTTTTGAGATTAAAGGAAATGGGATATAAAATATACCCTTCACCAGAAACATTAAAAATAATTCAAAATAAGTATCTTCAAAGGGAATATTTAAAAAGGCTTGGTCTTCCTGTTCCTAAATTTAAAAGGGTTGAATCCTTTGAGGACTTAATTATAAAGGCAGGACAGTTTTCTTTCCCCCTTATGTTAAAACATGCAAGGGGAGGATATGATGGTAAGGGAAACATCCTTATAAAAGATCAAAAGGATTTAGAGGAGTTTAAGAACTTTGATTTTAAAAGGGAAATTTTTATAGAGGAATATATTCACTTTAAAAAGGAAATATCAATAATACTCTGCAGGAATTTAGATGGCGATTTAAAGTTTTATCTACCCTTTGAAAACTATCATGAGGACAGCATTTTAAAGATTACTAAATGCCCAGCGGATATAAAAGAGGATGTAAAGAAGGAGGCTATAAATATCGCAAAGGCGGTATTAGAAGGCTTTGATGATGTTGGAGTATTCTGCATCGAAATGTTTTTAGACTATGATGATAGGATCTATATAAACGAAATAGCACCAAGGGTTCATAATTCAGGGCATCTTACCATCGAGGCCTGTGTCAGCAGTCAGTTTGAAAACCACTTAAGAAGCATAGCAAATTTACCATTAGGTTCGACGGAGCTTTTAAAAAGGGCGGCCATGATTAATATCCTTGGGGATAGAAAATTAACGGGAAAATATACAATAGAAGGATTTAAGGAGCTACTAAAGATGAATGGAATATATGTTCATCTTTATGGAAAAGACTTTGTAGACAATAAAAAGAAGATAGGTCATGTAACGGTCATCGGTGAGACTGATGAGGAGATAAATGAAAAAATAGAATTTGTTAAAAACAATTTAAAGATAGGTGAGTTTAATGGGTAAGGTAGCAATTATAATGGGAAGCATTTCTGATTATGAGGTTATGAAGGATGCTGAAAATATCTTAAAAAAGTTTAATGTAGATTATGAGATTGATGTAGTATCAGCCCATAGGACCCCTGAAAAGATGTTTTGCTTTGCAAAGGAGGCAGAAGTCAGGGGAACTAAGGTTATAATTGCAGCAGCCGGAGGGGCTGCCCATCTTCCCGGAATGGTAGCCTCAATATCCAACCTTCCGGTTATTGGAGTTCCTATAAAGGGCAAATCCTTAGAAGGGCTCGATTCCCTTTTATCAATAGTTCAAATGCCAAAGGGAATTCCCGTTGCAACAGTTGCCATAAACGGTGCAGCAAATGCTGCAATATTGGCTGTTAAAATACTTGCAACCTTTGATGAGGATTTAATGAATAAATTAAAGGACTACAAGAGGGAACTTGAAGAGGACGTATTTAATATGTCTAAAAGGTTAATTGACGGTCAATTAACTTAACAAGGAGGATTGCTATGCTAACATATAAGGATGTTGGTTTAAATAAAGAGGAATACGATTTGATAGTTGAAAAATTAGGAAGAATTCCAAACGATTTAGAGCTTTCGATGTTTGGAGTTATGTGGTCGGAACACTGTAGCTACAAAAATTCAAGGGCCCTTTTAAAGCTTTTCAACACTAAAAGCGAAAGGGTGTTACAGGGCCCTGGGGAAAATGCAGGGGTTGTGGATATCGGAGATGGACTTGCAATTGCAATGAAAATAGAAAGCCACAATCATCCGTCAGCCGTTGAACCATATCAAGGAGCTGCGACGGGAGTTGGAGGTATTTTAAGGGACGTATTTACAATGGGAGCAAGACCTATTGCAAATCTTAATTCTATAAGGTTTGGGAGGCTTGAGCTTGAAAAAACAAAGCATCTTTTAAAGGGAGTTGTAAAGGGAATAGGAGACTATGGAAATTCCGTTGGTATTCCAACGGTAGGTGGTGAGACGGTTTTTAATGAATGCTATAACGATAATCCCCTTGTAAATGCCATGAGCGTAGGACTTCTTAAAAGGGAAGACTTAAAAAAGGCGGCAGCAAAGGGGGTTGGAAACCCCGTCATGCTGGTTGGACATACAACAGGACGTGATGGAATGGGTGGGGCAAGCTTTGCCTCTTGTGATTTAACTAAGGAATCGGAGGAAAAGCGTTCAGCTGTTCAGGTGGGGGACCCATTTATGGAAAAGCTTCTTTTGGAGGCCTGCCTTGAGCTAATTAAAGAGGGATGCGTCGTTGGGATACAGGACCTTGGTGCGGCAGGGCTCACATCTGCAAGCTGTGAGACTGCCTTTAGGGGAGAAAGCGGAATAAAAATAGATGTTACAAAGGTTATTACAAGGGAAAAGGGAATGAACCCCATTGAGATTATGATTTCCGAATCCCAGGAGAGGATGCTCGTTATAGTTGAAAAGGGTAAGGAAGATAGGGTTTTTAAAATCTTTAACAAGTGGGGACTTCATGCATCGGTAATAGGAGAGGTTACTGACGATGGATTCGTTTCAGTTTATGAGGGAGAAAGGTTAGTTGGACAAGTGCCAGCAAAGCTTCTTGCCGATGGCGCACCAATTAATTTAAGACCCTTTAAAAGGCCAAAATATATGGATGAGCTCATGAATTTTGATACCTCAAAGGTTGAAAAGCCAAAAGATTTAAAGGAGACTATTTTGAAGCTTTTAAAATCCCCTAATATTGCATTAAAAAAGTGGGTTTACAGCCAGTATGACCATCAGGTTAGAAACAGCACCGTTATTAAACCCGGTGGGGATGCAGCCCTAGTTCTTGTAGATGGGACAGATAAGGGAATTGCCCTTACGGTGGATTGCAATGAAAGATATTGTTATCTAAACCCTTACGAAGGGGCAAAAATAGCGGTTTTAGAGGCTGCAAGAAATATAGCAGCAACTGGAGCAAGACCGATTGCTATAACCGACTGTTTAAACTTTGCAAATCCAGAAAAGGAAGAAATATATTATCAATTTAGGAATTCCATATTAGGAATAACAGAGGCATCAAGGATTTTAAATACACCTGTCATAAGCGGAAACGTGAGCTTTTATAATCAGTCGGAAAAAATGGCAATTCATCCTACACCTGTTATTGGAATGCTTGGACTTTTAGAGGATGCAAAAAAGCACACGACTATAGACTTTAAGGATGAGGGTGATGTAATAATTCTTGTCGGTGAAACAAGGGATGAAATAGGCGGAAGTGAATATTTAAAGGTTATATTTGGCATCGAGGCAGGAAGGGTGCCGGAGGCTCAAGTTGAGATTGAGAAAAACACAATTGAAGCGGTTTTAAAGTGCACAGATGAGAATCTTTTAAAGAGCTGCCATGATATATCCAATGGAGGCTTTATAGTGGCCCTTTTAGAGTGCTGTTTTAAAAATGAAATGGGTGCAAAACTTAGCATAAATACAGACCTTAGGGAGGATAGATTCTTATTCTCTGAAAGCCAGGGAAGGTTTATTTTATCCTGCAGAAAAGATGCTGCTGATAAGGTAATATTAAACTTTAGAAGATATGGGGTTATGGCAGAGGTTATTGGTGAAACACAAAGGGACAAAGTGGAGATAGAGCTTAACGGAAATAAAGTTTTAGACATAGAAGTAAAAGAGGCTAAGAAGGAATGGGAAGGTGGCCTTGTATGTTTTGTGGAGTAGATAAATTTAAGGAAGAGTGTGGAGTTTTTGGAGTTTATTTAACTGAAGAAAAGGAAATAGCAAGAACTGTATATTACGGCCTTTTTGCCCTTCAGCATAGGGGACAGGAAAGTGCAGGGATGGCTATATCAAGTGGGACAGACTTTATAGTCCATAAGGATATAGGGCTTGTATCGGAGGTTTTTACAGAAGAATTTTTAAATACTAAAGGATTTGCCGCAATAGGCCATGTAAGGTATTCAACAACAGGCGGGACAAGGAAGGAAAACGCCCAGCCCCTTTATAGTAAATACAAACTTGGTAACATTGCAATTGCCCATAACGGCAACCTTGTCAATGCAGATATCATAAGGGAACTTTTAGAAGAGGCGGGGGTTATATTTCAAACAACAATAGATACAGAGGTTGTATTAAACCTTATAGCAAGGGCAGCAAAGAAGGGAATAGAAAGGGCAGTATTTGACGCCATGCAGGCGATAAAGGGTTCCTACGCCATGCTTATACTAACCGATGATAAATTGATTGCCGTAAGGGACCCCCACGGTATAAGACCTTTATGTCTTGGGAAAATAGATGGAGGATATGTTTTGGCATCTGAAAGCTGTGCCCTAGATGCTGTCGGTGCTGAGTTTTTAAGGGATGTTGAACCTGGTGAGATAGTGATAATAGATAAAGAAGGAATAAGGAGTCTTAATTTAATAGAAAAAACAAAGCTTGAAACCTGTGCCTTTGAATATATTTATTTTGCAAGACCCGACAGCATTATAGATGGAATTAGCGTTTATGAGTCGAGGCTAAGGGCAGGAGAGGAGCTTTATAATGAAGCACCTGTTGAAGCAGATATTGTTATCGGCGTTCCAGACTCAGGAACCTTTGCTGCAGTAGGTTTTTCAAATGCTTCAAAGATACCCTACGGCATAGGCTTTGTAAAAAACAAATATATTGGAAGAACCTTTATTCAGCCTAAAAGCGAAGAAAGGGAAAGGGCGGTTGCCATTAAACTAAATCCTTTGAAGTCAAATATAGAAGGGAAAAGGGTTGTTTTGATTGACGACTCGATTGTAAGAGGAACTACCATGAGAAGGCTTGTAGATTTATTGAAAAAATCGGGGGCAAAGGAGGTTCATGTAAGGATTGCATCCCCTGTTGTTGCATACCCTTGTTACTTTGGAATAGATACCCCCTATAGAAGTCAGCTTATAGGAGCTAATAAAGATATTGAGGATATTTCCAGGGAAATAGGCGCAGATTCTTTGGACTTTTTAAGCATAGATGGTCTTTTAAAGGCATTAAATAGGGATGGTTTTTGTTTAGGATGTTTTAACGGAACATATCCGGTTTCTGCACCCCTTGAGGCGGATAAATTCCAGTTTGAAAGGAAGGAATAGTATGAAATATAAAGATTCAGGAGTTAACATCGAGGAGGGCTATAGAGCTGTTAATCTTATTAAGGACATGGCAAGGAAAACCTACAGTAGTAGGGTTTTAAACGGAATTGGAAGCTTTGCGGCCCTTTACGATATAGGAGGGTATAAAAATCCTGTCCTTGTTTCTGGAACAGATGGGGTTGGAACAAAGCTTGAGATTGCCTTTAAGATGAAAAAATACGATACAGTAGGCATAGACTGCGTTGCAATGTGCGTAAATGATATATTATGCCACGGTGCAAGGCCCCTTTTTTTCCTTGATTATTTAGCCTGCGGGAAATTAGATGCTGAAGTTGCAGCACAAATAGTTTCAGGTGTTGCAAAGGGATGTGAAATTGCAGGTTGTAGCCTTATAGGCGGTGAAACTGCCGAGATGCCGGGGTTTTATAAGGAAGGGGACTATGACATAGCAGGCTTTGCAGTTGGAGTCGTTGAAAGGGACAGAATAATAGATGGAAGCAAAATAACAGAAGGGGACGTTTTAATAGGAATTGAATCCTCCGGCCCCCACAGCAACGGCTACTCTTTGATTAGAAGGATTATAAAGAATTTAGATGCAGAATTTGAAGGAAATAAAATAGGAGAGGTTTTACTAACACCAACCACTATATATGTCCCTTATGTTCTTCCCCTTATAGAAAAATACGAAATAAAGGGAATGGCCCACATAACAGGCGGAGGATTTTATGAAAATATTCCAAGGATGTTTAAGGAGGATTTTACGGCGGTTATCCATAAAAATTCCTTTAAGATTCCCAAAATATTTGAATATATAATGGATAACGGGGTTGAGGAAAGGGAGATGTTTAACACCTTCAACATGGGAATTGGATTTGTTTTGTGTGTGGATAAAGGTTTAGCTAAAAATATAGTTGAGGATTTAGAAGGGATGGGTAAAGGAGCGTATATAATCGGCCATGTTGAAAGGGGCGGTGATGGCGTTTGCATAAAATAGCAGTTTTAGTGTCTGGAAGCGGTTCTAATCTTGAGGCTATTATGGATGCAATAGATGATGGTAAATTAAACTGCAGCATTGAATTTGTAGTTGCCGACAGAAGCTGTTTGGCCATAGAAAGGGCAAAAAAAAGGGGGATAAGAACTGCAGTTTTAGATAGAAGGGGATTTGGTAAAGAGCTCTCTCAAAGGATATTGGAGGTAATAGGAAAGGATTTAGACCTTTTAGTCCTTGTAGGCTTTTTATCCATTTTAGAGGGAGAGATATTAAAGGTTTACAAGGATAAAATAATAAACATCCACCCCTCCCTTTTGCCTAAATTCTCAGGAAAAGGGATGTATGGGTTAAGGGTGCATGAGGCTGTTTTAAAGGCAGGAGAAAAGGAGAGCGGCTGCACCGTCCATTTTGTGGATGAGGGTGTGGATACCGGAAGGATAATCCTTCAAAAAAGGGTTCCTGTTTTAGAAGAAGATAGTCCTTTCGATTTGTCAAAGAGGGTTTTAGAGGAGGAACACAAACTAATTGTTGAAGCTATAAAAAAGGTATTGGAGGGATAGTATGAGGGCACTTATCAGCACTTATTATAAGGATGGGATAGAAAACCTCTGTAGATTCCTAGCTGATAGAGGCGTTGAAATAATTTCAACGGGTGGAACCTATAAATTCTTAAAGGATAAGGGAATACCAGTTATAGAAATAAAGGAGATTACAGGCTTTGAGGAGATACTCGATGGAAGGGTGAAAACCTTACATCCTAACATTCATGGGGGAATCCTTGCAATTAGGGATAATAAAGAACATATGGAGACGATAAAACAAAAGGGGATAGGGACCATTGATTTTGTTATAGTTAACCTTTATCCATTTTTTGAAAAGGTTCAGGAGGATTTATCCTTTGAGGAGAAGGTTGAGTTTATAGATATCGGAGGCCCTTCAATGTTAAGGGCTGCAGCTAAAAACTTTAAGGATGTTGTTGTCCTCTGCGACTATAGGGATTATGATAAGGTTATGGAGGAGATTGAAAGGGATGGAAATGTAAGCTATAACACAAGAAAATATCTTGCAGGTAAAGTCTTTAATTTAACATCAGCCTATGATGCGGCGATTTCTAATTTTCTTCTTGATAATCCTTATCCGGAATACTTATCTATATCATACAAAAAGGAAGCGGAATTAAGATACGGAGAAAACCCCCATCAGACGGCTGCCTTTTATGTTAAAACTGAAGGCTCTGGTGCTATGAAGGATTTTGAAAAGCTAGGAGGCAAGGAACTTTCCTACAACAACATAAAGGATATGGATGTTGCGTGGAAGGTTGTTTGTGAATTTGATGAGGTTGCCTGCTGTGCAGTAAAGCACAATACACCCTGTGGAGTTGCAGTAGGTAAAGACTCCTATGAAGCCTTTTTAAAAACCTTTGAATGCGACCCTGTTTCAATTTTTGGAGGAATAGTTGCATTAAATAGCAGGGTTGACAAGAGGACAGCAGAAAAGATGGTTGAGATATTCCTCGAGGTTATAATAGCTCCTGAATATGATGATGATGCCCTTGAGGTTTTAAAGGCAAAGAAGAATTTAAGAATAATAAAGGCAAAGGTTAAGCCTCAGGATAAATATGAAATGGTAAGCGTAGATGGAGGAATTTTAGTTCAAAGTGTAGATAATAAGCTAGTAGATGAAATAAAGGTTGTTACAGAAAGACAGCCAACAGAGGAAGAAATAGAGGAAATGCTCTTTGGAATGAAGGTTGTAAAGTATGTTAAATCCAATGCCATAGTTGTGGTAAAGGATAAAAGGGCAGTTGGAATTGCAGGAGGGCAGGTAAATAGAATATGGGCAGCCTGCCAAGCCCTTGAAAGAGGGAAAGGTGCTGCTGTTTTAGTTTCTGATGCCTTTTTCCCCTTTAGCGATGTCGTTGAGGAGGCTGCAAAGCATAATATTAGAGCAATAATGCAGCCGGGAGGTTCCCTAAGGGATCAGGATTCAATTGATGCCTGCAACAAATACGGCATTTCAATGGTTTTTACAGGAGTTAGACACTTTAAACATTAAAAACTTAAATCTTAAGTGCCTGGCACTTTAGGAGGTGATCGGATGAAGGTTTTAGTCATAGGTTCAGGTGGAAGGGAGCATGCAATAGCATGGAAGATAGCTAAAAGCCCCCTTGTAGAAAAGGTATTTGTTGCCCCAGGAAACGGCGGAACCTATATGGAGGAAAAATGTGAGAATGTAAATTTAAAGGGTATAGATGAATATTTAGAATTTGCAAAGGAAAACAAAATCGACGTTACCGTTGTAGGTCCTGAGGCACCTTTAGTTGAGGGAATAGTTGATGAATTTAAAAAGCAAGGCTTAAAAATATTTGGTCCCTCAAAGGAGGCTGCAAGGCTTGAGGGAAGCAAAATATATGCAAAGGAGTTTATGAAAAGGCACGGCGTAAGGACGGCGGAGTATGAGGTTTTTTATGATCTAGAAGGGGCAGTGGAGTATATTAAAAAATGCCGATATCCCTGTGTAATAAAGGCTGACGGTCTTGCCCAGGGAAAGGGCGTTGTTATATGCAGTTCCTTGGGGGAGGCAGAGGATACCTTAAAAAAATTTATGGTAGAGGATGTTTTTAAAGGTTCTGGAAAGAGAATCGTCATTGAGGAATTTTTAGAAGGAGTTGAGGCATCAATCCTTTCAATAACCGATGGAAAAACTATTATTCCCTTTATATCTGCAAAGGATCATAAAAGGATATTCGACTGCGACAAGGGGCCTAACACAGGCGGAATGGGTGTTATCGCACCTAATCCCTATGTTACTGATGAAGTTTTAGAGGATTTTAAGAAAAATATTATGCTACCTACATTAAATGGGATAAAGGAAGAAGGACTTGATTATCATGGCATAATATTTTTTGGAATTATGATAACAAAAAAGGGAGTTTATCTTTTAGAATACAACGTAAGGATGGGGGACCCTGAAACTCAGGCCCTTCTTCCCCTTATGAAAAGCGACTTTTTTGAGCTGATTTTAAGGGCTATTGACGGAAAATTAGAGGGATGCAAAATAGAGTGGGAGGAAGGATTTTCCTGCAATGTAGTTGCTGCCTCAAAGGGATATCCAGGCGATATTGAGAAGGGATTTAAGGTTAATATAGGCGATGTTGAAAACAAAATATTCATCGCCGGTGCAGAATTTAAGGATGGCAATTTAATCACAACAGGTGGAAGAGTTTTATCGGTAACAGCAGTAGCTGACACCCTTGATAAGGCAAGGCAAAAGGCCTATGGGGATTTGAAAAGGATTTACTTTGAGGGTATGCAGTATAGAAAAGATGTATAGGGTTAGCAAGCAAACATTTTTGTTGTCGACCCCTAAAATGCAAAAAACTATGGGGGGTCGACAGCAGGCTTTAACCCTTGAAAAATCTAGAAAGTTGATCGAATGTTACAAAATGGAAACAATTTGACTTTATAATAGAATTCAGATATAATAAGGCTTAATGAGAGTTTTTAGCCTACCTATAAGGGATCGAGACTGTATTGTGAGGTTCCCAATTTTTTTGCCAACACATGGTTTTTAGCCTACCTATAAGGGATCTAATCAAGATTGGTGGGTAGAGGATTGAGCCTGAAAAATTATATTTATATCTATGGGTGGCTTTATGTATGAGGTTTTTAATTAAATAGATTAGGCAGTATTATTAAAAATAAAAAAAGCCCTTAGCTTTAGAAACTAAGGGCTTTATTGAGACACACGGCATAGTCAAAAGATGGAAGTGAATACTCCTGCACTTTTCTATTTTATTACTTTATACCTATTCCTGCCTTCTTTTTTAGCAAGAAGCATAGCGTCCTTTATTTTATTTATTATCTCATCATCATAACATGACTTTTTTGTAAAATATTATAAAATCTTAATCTTAAGTGCCAGGCACTTCGTAGAAGTATTAATTAATCATTATTTGGAAATTTTGTTTTTAAATTGGGTGGTGAATAATAAAAATGAATAGCAAGAGGGATTCTGAACATTTTCGAGGATGCCTTTTAGGTGGGGCAATTGGTGATGCATTAGGATGGCCGGTTGAGTTTTTAAAAAGAGATGAGATTATTAGAAGATTTGGCAAAGAAGGAATTGTTGACCTTCTCTTGGGTAAAAATGGTAAAGCTGAAATAACTGACGATACCCAAATGACGCTTTTTACAATCGAGGGCATATTACGTGCAAAAACAAGATTTGCCTTAAAAGGTATATGCCATCTTCCATCCGTCGTTTATAATGCCTATAGGCGTTGGCTTATAACTCAAGGATATACAAATCTAAAGGACTATGATTTTATAAATAGTGGATGGTTAATAAAAGTAAAGGAACTTCATGTGAAAAGAGCACCGGGAATGAGCTGCCTGTCTGCACTTTTAAATGGCAAAATCGGAACAACAAAAGAGCCGATAAATAATAGCAAGGGCTGTGGTGGAGTTATGCATATCGCACCAGTAGGACTATTTTATGCCAAAGAATATGCCTTTGACATAGCAGTAGATATAGCAGCACTAACCCACGGACACCCAACAGGTTATTTATCTGCAGGTGCCCTTGCATACTTAATCGCTTTAATAATTGAAGGTGAGGAATTAGAAAAGGCTGCTAATAAAACAATGAACAAACTAAAAGAATATGACAATTGTGAAGAGTGCTTTAACAGCTTATCAAAGGCGATAGAACTTACATATAGCGATGTAGAAGATATTGATGCAATTTCTCAGCTTGGTGAAGGGTGGGTTGCAGAAGAGGCTCTTGGAATATCGGTATACTGTGCATTAAGATATAAAAACGATTTTAAGAAGGCTATAATTACTTCCGTTAATCATGATGGAGATAGCGATAGCACAGGTGCAATAACAGGCAACATTTTAGGTGCATATTTAGGTGTAAATAGTATACCAAAAGAGTGGATTGAAAAAGTAGAACTAAAGGATGTTATAATAAAGATAGCTGACGATTTATTTGAGGCAAACAAAGAAAATATAGATGAAAATTGGTGGGAGTGTTATCCTGGGTATTAAATAAAAGGGGGCTTTTTATGAACCTTGTAGCCTTAACAGGTGCTGGAATATCAAAAGCAAGTGGCATTCCAACATTTAATGAAATGGGAAACTTAAGAGAAAAGCTAAGCAGATCATTTTTCCAAAATAACCCTGAAGAGTTTTATAAAATATTAATTGAAATGAAAGAAAAAATAGAAAGAGCAGAGCCTAACCCTGCTCATATTGCACTTGCAAAATATAATGTTCCAATTGTTACAATGAATATTGATGGACTGCATAAAAGAGCTGGTAGTAAAAATATTATTGAGATTCATGGAAATTTAGAATATGTTGAATGTCCTAACTGCAATGAATTATATGATTTTGATGTAGTTAAAGGAACAATTTATTGTAAAAAGTGCAGAGGACTACTTCAACCAAATGTGGTTCTTTATGGTGATATAATACCTTTATATTTTAATGCAATAGACCTTATAGGTTCAGCCGATGAACTGCTTGTAGTCGGGACATCATTCTACACATCAACTGCGATTGATCTTGTTAACAGGGCAAAATTTGCAGGTATTAAAGTGACAATGATCAATGAAAATGCAGAGGAGAATGTCCCTAAATATCTTAAAAAGCTAATTAAATAGTAAATTATTTTATACCAAAGTTCACCAGTTTCATAGTAAAGCTTGCCTTTAACAAAATATCTTGGGCCATAATAATGCCTTGATTATTAATTGTATTCATCTTCAAATTTTAGAATCCTATTTTTTGTTTAATGATTTTTTAATTTCGTCAGCCTTTTCTTTTTCACCAATTCTTAAATAAGCTTCAGCAAGGAGTTCTTTACATTCTCTTGCTGATTCTTCCCATTCTTCATCAAATAAATTTAAAGCCCATTCATAACATTGTATTGCTTGGTGATATTGATGTTTTGAAAAATGAATGTCACCTTTTAGTTTAAAATTAATTCCTCTTTCAGGATTTTCAATTATTGCATTATTAATTTCTTTTAAGGCCTTATCTTGCCTACCTTGATATAGCAAGAGGGAAGATAAATTGTAGTAAATATATTCATCATTTGGATTTATTTCAAGCCCTTTTTTATAATATTCAATAGCCTCTTTTATAAGTCCTCTATCAGCACAGAACACACCCATATTAAGATATGGATCAGAGGAATTTGGCATAAGTTCAGCTAAGTTTTTATAACACTCAAGGCATTTATCAAATCTATCCATTGAATCAAATAAAAGAGCCAAATCTTCCCATAGGTAAATATATTTTTTAGAAAATGCACTTGGCATTTTTTCTTTAACATCTAATAAAATTGAGAAAAGCTCATCAGCATATCTTTCAGGATTGTAGCCGTTTAATACTTCTAAAACACGAGCAAGTCTTTTTCGACATTTAATTTTATCAGGAAGAGGAATGTTTTCCCCTATTTTTTCTTTTGGAATATTATCAAGGATCCAGTAGTATTTGTCCCTTCCAGTATTGTTATTTCTAAATTCAATACAAAGCCAAATGCCTTTAATATATTTATACTGGTATACCATATAAATGCTTCTAATTCCGTTTAAGAAAACCCCAGCTTGAGTCCAAGGTTTGGGTTCATAGCCAACATCGCCAACATATCCATAACAGAATGTATTGTAGAGTTTATAATAAGGATTACCTTTTCTTGGAGGTTCAATCATTTTGATAAAATTATTTAGCCCTTCGAGGATTCTTTCACGTTCCTTCTTTTTTAGTTTTGCTTGATTTAAGAGAGTGTCAATGTTTAAGAGCTTGATCAAAAATTCATCTCGTTCTTCCGTTGAATCGAATTTAATGACTACTTTTAACTTTGACATAGCAATTCCCCCTTTCTATATAAATATATACACGAATGATTTTGAAACGGTTACGGATTATTGATATAAAATTCATGTTCAAGCTAAGTAATATCTAAGTAATCAAATAAGATGTCCAGAAATAAATTTAATTAAACTTAATAAAAAATCTAATTCAAAATTTTAAAAAAATTTCTAAAAAACTCTTGAAAATTATACCAATAATTGATAATATGATTATAAGGCTAATATTTAAGGGGTTATAAAAGAGGGATTATCATAAAAGTTAAGATGATTGAAAAGATAAGTCTAAACAAATGAATTGTTATTCATAAACTAAAAAAAGATATCATCTAACCAAGTTAAGAGATATGTATTCTAAAACTTAGAAAGGAGTGATAATTTGAACATTACTTCAGATGAAATACTACAAAAAATATATGAAGGATTTAATAAAATATATAAAGCATTTAACAACTTCGTTGATTCAGGATTTTTATGGGAAGAATGCATAAAAACAGTTAAAGATACAGATTTGATGAACAAAATAATATTTTGCAATGATATATTAAATGTTCCACCAGTAAAAGTCTTTGTTCTAGTGAATGAGAAGATACCTTCAAATTTAACAGATTATGAAAAAAAAGCAATTGGAGCATTTTGGGGTTATGTCTTTAAATTTGTTTTCGGTTATCGCAACCAAAGAAGTGTGCCAATAAATGTTAAGGGTATAAAGACGGCTACTACATTCTTTGATGTTAAAGAACAAATAGTTGTAAAATAAATAAAAGGGGGATAAACAATGATTACGTATTCAGAGATTGAAATCATCAACAAGATAAATAATGCTTTAGGACAAAATGGACCAGAAGGCTTATATCAACAAGATTTTGTAAATTATAGAGGTAAAACAAAAGATACAGAGGAGTACTACACAGAAGTAATTTCTAGAGAACTGATAATAAATGATTTTGCAACTAAATTGAAAGGCATTACTCCTATAAATCGTGGAAAATACAATGTAGGACATAGTGGTATGGTTACAACTGATAATGCATATTCAAACAGAATAGAAGAAAGGATTGCAATAGCTTTATTTAATGCTTCTAAAAATTTTAGTATTACTTTTGGAAAATTAGGTGAAATAATAGATTATCAAGTGCCGTTAAAAGCAACTCAAAGTAACAAAGGAATAGGCAAAATTGATCTTATAAGCAAAACAAAAGATGAAATTTGGCTTATTGAATTGAAATATTATAAACACAAGGACAAAAAAGCAAACAAGGAAACTCTTTTAAGGGCAGCACTTGAAATTGCAACTTATTACCAATGGCTAGATAAGCAGAATTTTTTAAACAGTTATGAACAATTTAAAGGATATAAAGAGGAACAAATAAAGAAATCAATTTTAATATTTAATGAAAATGAAAGAGATAAAGAATATGAAGAGCTGAAGAATGGAAATATGCCATTTCTAAAGAATTTACTTAAAAAATTAGAAGTTAATATTTATGATATTGGAGTTGGAGAAATATGATAATCAGGTTTATTGGTGGGGGAAGGGAATTAGGCGGAAATTGTGTAGAAATAACTTCGAATAATGAATCAATATTGCTTGATGTAGGCATGCCAATTGAAAAAAATTATAGTGAAGAAATTACTTTCAGAGATACATATGCTGGGATATTAATATCCCATACACATATGGACCACTATTTAAGAATGGAATTTTTAAAAGATAAGAAAGTTAATGTATACATTTCAGACCCTATGAAAGATATATTTGAAGCTAATGAGATTTTTCTAAACGAAAGGATACTAAACTATAAAAGTTTTTTGTTGTATGAAAGTGAAGAGGTTGAGATAGGGGATTTTAAAATAACCCCCTATCTTCAAGATCATTCATCATTTGATTCACGAGGGTTTTTGATAGAAGTTGAAGGGAAAAAAGTATTTTATACAGGAGACTTTAGATTCCATGGTAGGAAGAGTAGTAGAAAAGAAAACTTAATATCTAAACTTAAGGAAAAAGATATAGATGTTTTAATTACAGATGGAACAAATATTTCGAATAATAAAATAAATATAACAGAATATTCAATACAGAAAAAAATTATGCAAGAAATTAAAAATACAAATGGATTAGTTACAGTAAATTTTTCATCTCAAAATATAGATAGAATTGTTTCAATTTATAAAGCATCTCGAAAAAACAATAGGACTTTCATTATAGACTTATATACTGCATATTTATTGATGAAACTTTCTAAATATGCTAAGCTACCCAATCCATTAACATATTCACATTTAAGAGTATACTACCCTCAAAATCAAATATGTAAAGTAATAAAAAACCATAATAGTAAAATATTAAATTTATTTAGGGAAAAAAGCATTTACCTTGATGAAGTAATATTAGAACCGAATAAATATGTCTTTCAAATTAGGCCATCGTTCATTGAAGAAGTTGAAAAATTAACACCCACATTAAATATTTATTCAATGTGGGAAGGTTATTTAGAAAAGGAAGAATATAATAAATTCAAATCACACTATGTTGGAAACGGAATATCATTCAAGATAATTCATACAAGTGGCCATATTTCAAAGACTGAACTAAAAGAATTTATTGAACAAGTAAAACCAAAGAAGATATTCATAATTCATACGAATTCGGATTTAGGCGAGATGAGTTTTTCTAATGTTTTTTATCCTGAAAATGGGTTTCAGATTGAAATTTAATGAGGTGATATAGTTGAATAAGAAAAATTTATTTCTATTGATAGATACCTCATCGAGCATGTGGGGTTTAGATTTTTATTCGGGATTTAAAAAAATAGAAATCTTAAAGGATAAACTATTAAAATATTTAGCTGATGGTCTTTATAATTTTGAAGATATATTTTTTTATACTTTTTCTAGTAGTTTGAAATTTAAAGGAATAATTAAGGGCAAAGATGAACTTGAAAAGAACTTAAGATTGCATTCTGATTCTGGCAACACAAAAATTTGGGATTCAATAAATGAAATAATAGATATTATTAATAGTAGAAGCAAAACGATTTTAGGGGATTATTTTTTTAATCCAAATTTAGATAATCTTATTTTATGCATAACTGATGGAGATGATAATTCAAGTAAAATGACATGTGAAGAGGTGACAAAAAAGATTGAAGACGCCAAAAATATCGAATTGAAGATAATAGACTTAAGCAGTAATATAAAACTAAGAAAGGAAAACAAATCTAGGGTTTCAATAGGAAATGATATAGATGAGTTAAAAGAAGTAGTAAATACTTCAAACAAAACTACTAATTTTAATTTTTCAGTATCTGTTATTCCAGCTATTCAAGTAACTAATGAGGAAATTGATTTGGTTAGACGAATGACCATAAAGGCAATACCTTATATAGAAAAATTAACTGGGCTAAGATATTACCCTGTTCCTACGGTTATTGTTGATAAATATATAATAAGAGATTATGTTGATGTAATAAATAAAAGAAATATTGATTTGGATTTGAATGAAGAAATAAAAGAGTTTATCAGGTTTATTTTAGCTGTTTCAATATCGTTTCACGTAGGGGCATTTAAACCTGATAATATAGGGGAGTCATTAAGGAAAACTGAATATGAGGGATTACATACACTTAATAGAGAGTCTGTTCATAAATTAAGAATGTGGGCTGAAACTGGATATGGATTATTTTATTTTTTAAATAATAATAGTGAAGAATTTTTTAATTTTGGTAGGCATAATGATTGGTTTATCGAAGAGATATCAGCTACTATAGACCCTGTTGTAAATTGTTATGAAGATTTAAAATGTATGAAAGACATTCTAAAAAATATTCAAGAAAGATATAAAGAAGTAGGATTAAGAGATACTTATTTTAGCAATGGAAGAGATTACCCTAAACTTGATGTTTGGAGAAAATATATTACAAGCAGGCAATTTAAGAAATTAATTGAGTGTGTTGGCAATCGTGGAGAATGGAAAAAGGACTTAGGATCTATTCTTTATGTATTAGATTTATCAATAGATATAGTTTTTAAAATATTAAGTAAAATGAGGAAGAAAGCAGTAAAATATCAAAGTATTATATCTAATATGCACACTTTTGGTGTTTATTTATCACCTACTGAAAAAATGGATATAAAATTAAAAGAAAACTTTTTGGTTAGTGGATATCCAGAATTTTTCAACTTAAATAATACAGGTATTGTTCTTTTATGTTTAGATGAAATAAGAGAAAGAATAAATCAAGTTCTTGCAGAAGATTCATCATTAAATGAAGCATATTTGAAAGAGAACCTTATTCTTGCAACGGTTATACATGAACATACACATGCTGCTGTATTTGAAGGATTAAATTTTAATAGTAATAATATTAAATTTTATAGCATGAGAAGTAATGGGAAGAAATACAAAGCGGTTTCTGAAGGATTGGCTGAGTGGTCAGAATTAAATTATTTTAGAAATGACAAATTCATGTTTGATATTGTTATTAATCATGCCTTATGTGGCAATTTCCCTGACTGGCCATATGCAGCAGCATTCTTAATAGAAAAATCCTACAATCAATTAGATGATATAAAATATAAAGCTTTAGTTGAGTATTTTAGAAAAGATTATAACGAGGCTTATAAATTGCTGCTCAGTGAAAAATAATGTTATGTATTTATCAAGTTATTTGTAAAAAGGATTTTAATAATACAGCTTAACAATTGTCAGAATGTTATGAAAAAATGGTTGAATCAAAGCTTTTTATGGTTTAGAATTAAATTAGTCGTAGGTAAAATTATGAATTATTAAGTAAAATTGTAATGAATTATAATTGAATATGCTAAAAAAAGCAGATTAATTAGATATTAAATATAAGATAAATTTTACATGCAAGGAGAATACATATGGGGAAGGGAGATATTAATTTTGAATATTATGTAGATTATGTCACAAAATATTCTAAAATTAAACTACCAGAGGCGTTATTTAATAATATTGAAAATGACGTAAACAAACAGATCATGCTTGCAAGATTTTTGATAAGAGACGATGATGCGAATTTAAAATCCGTTTCATTAAGAATTTTTGAAAATGCCATGGAACAATTTGATATTATTGAAGATACAGGAATAAAGATATGTTTACTTAAGGAAATGGGGATTTTATATTGGGATATTAAAAGAGATAGGAAAAATGCGCTAAAGTATCTAAATCGTGCATTTAAACTTGCTAAAAATTCAAATGAAATTTTTAATTTTCCTATTGAACAGCAAATTTGGTTTGACATTATGACAATTTTATTTCTTTTAGGTAAAGAAAAAAAGGTTTTAGAAGGATGTAAAAAGATAATTGAAAATAACTTTAAAACATTGAATAATAAGGCAGAAGATGAATATACAGATGAAGATTATAAAAAGGATATGTATATTCATTATGCTTATTTACTTTTGGCTTACATATCACTTGAGAAGGGTAATATAGAATCAGCTCGTCATTATTTACATGTTTTAGCATATGTAAGCAAAAAGTTTGTTAGTGTCCCAAAAGATAAGGAAATTATTGTAGAGATAATAGATAGATTTTACAAGAATCCCCATTAAAAATAAAGGAGTGATGTTATGGGAAAATGGGCGGCAACAATGCGGGTTTGCGCAACCTGTAGATATTGGTGTGGTAGCAGAGATGTTGACGGACTTGCAACTTTATTTGAAGCTAAAGAACCTTATGGTATGTGTGCAGGACCAATCGGAAGTTTTAGGGGCTGCCAAATGAATGAAGGACATTCATGTTCTAAGTGGGAAAAATTTAGAGATGATTAACTGCAGGGAGAAAATTTTATGAAATTAATGGACATGCATAATCATTCAAATTGGTCAGATGGGGATAATGACGTAGAAGAAATTATATTAAATGGAATAAAAAATGGTTTAAATTTAATTGGAATTTCTGATCATTTTGAAACTTCAAAGTGTAATTCGATACATGTAAATGAATTAAATAGTTATATTAAAACAATAGAAAGTATGAAACAAAAGTATAAAGATAAAATTACTATTCTATCAGGTATTGAGATTTGTTTAAATAAAGATTGGTGTAAAGTGGATTGTTTACCATTTGAACAATTTGATTATTTGGACTATGTGCTTTTTGAGTATGTTGATATTTTTGAAAACAGTGTTACCTTGGAGGAATTTGAAAATTACACTTGTAAGGTAAAATGCAAAAAAGGATTGGCTCATACAAATTTATTAGATTTATCTGAAAAATATGGTATTGATAAATTATTAAAATTAATAAAACATAACAATCTATTTTGGGAAATTAATGTTAATGAAGGTTATGAGTATTTTGATTATATGATTAAAAATAAGGAAAAAAATAAAGTTAAAAATTTTCTTAAAAAGTTAAATGAATATAAGATTGAAATTACTATAGGTTCAGATACTCATAATTTGATTTTTTATGAGGTTGATAGAATCTTTATGGGAAACAAATTAGCCCAAGAAATTCTGTCTAAATATTAGTCTCAATTTTCATACTACTATTTTTAATGACTTTTTAAAAGGGAGTATTATTATCAGCAGTTAAAATGTTTTTTCTATATTGTATTTAGTCAAAGCTTTTTTCTTGTTTAATAAATTGGCAGTAATAATACAAGCCTATAGTATAAAATTACATTAATGTATTTATTTGTAGAATATGATCAAACATAAGGGGGAGGCTTTTATGGCATTTAGTTTTTTAGCAACTTCTGATTTACATATAGGTATGAAATTTAAAAACTATAGTGAAAATGTTAGTAAGGCTCTTCATGAAGCAAGACTTAGATCATTAGAAAATTTAGTAAAAATAGCAAATGAAAAAAGGTGCGGTCTATTTTTAATTGCAGGAGATCTATTTGAGAGTACTGCTGATACAAACAGAAAATACCTAGATGAAGTTATATCGACATTAAGAGGGTTTAATGGTGAATATGTAGCTATTCTACCTGGGAATCATGATTTTTTTAATATTTCTAACTTCTGGGTAACATTTATTAATTTAATAAAGGATACTAATATAATTGTTTTAAATGAATATAGACAATATAATCTTGAAATAAATGATGAGAAGGTTGTTTTATATCCTGCTTATTGTGATTTAAAACATTCAAAGGAAAATAGGCTTGATTGGATAAAAGAGTATAATAACTTTGACAAAGAAGCCTTTAATATTCTTGTTTCTCATGGTTCAATAAAGGGAATTTCACCTGATTTGAAGGATGAATATTTTGGCATGAGTATTGATGAAATAAATGCTTTAAATGTGGATATAGCTATTGTAGGGCATATGCATATAAATTATCCGTTTGCAATTAATGTAAAAAATGAAAAACTATTAATTCCAGGCACGCCTGAACCAGATGGTTTAGATTGTAAACATGAAGGGTATGCTTGGATTGTAGAGGTATTGGACAAAAAAAATTTTAATGCAATTAAGGTTAAGACAGGTATCTACAGATTTATTGATGAAAGGTGCAGTATTAATTCATATAAAGAGCTTGAGAATTATAAAAATTGGCTTTTAGAGGGTAACCCAAGGCAAAAAGTTGTCAGAGTTGATTTTTCTGGTAGTATTGAAGAAGAACGTAGTAATGATAAAAATAAATGTTTTGATGAACTTTCAAGAAAACTTTTTTATTTTGAATATAGCGACAATATAAGAAAAAAATTTGATAAAAACCAGATAGATAAAGAGTTTGTAAGGGATTCACTTCCACATAGAATTTTAAGCAGTATAGACGATAAAGAACTATTAGAACTCGCTTATGAAAATAGAGATGAGCATAATTGATAAAAAATAAAATAATTAATGTCAAATAGTTCCAATTTTTAAGAATGGCAGCTTAAATACTTTAAATTAAAGTTAAATTAAGAACAAAAGAGCTCCAAAAAGGGTAGACTACCCCCTTGGTAAAATTTGCTGATTTAAAAATTAATTTAAAAGCTTGTTTAAGCCATTCTTCTAAATCCCGATAGAGATTTAAATTTATCAACACAGCCAGATTTTATGGCAGCAATTGCAACAGTTAAAAGACAAATATGTCCGATTGTATTTAGATTAGTAACAGAGTTAATATTTCTAACATAAGCTTGCTCAGTATTGAGATTTTTCCATCTAGAATTGTATCTTTCTGATTCAGTTCTTAGGCTATATATTTTTTTAAAAAATATAGAATCACGATTTATAGAGGACCTATAATCAGTCCCAATGGTTATGTATTTTACACAGCCTCTGTTTTTCTTACCATTAAAGTATTTATCATGCTTACAAGGACATAAAGAGTCATCCTTGGAAGTTCTAAAAGGACAGCAAAATTTTTGCTTAATATATGAATCAAAATATTGTTTACCATCTTTATGCATAGGTAAGCCGGCATCGCAAATGACATTACCTTTTGATGTTAAATTATGTTTCTTAGTGCCACGCTTATTTAAGGCAATGAAGGCATGACCTTTAAGGGTATAACGAATGAAATCATGATTTTGCTTTGAATCATAACCTTTATCAGCAATGATGTAACTGCCTTCAAGAGGAAACCATTCATTAGTAGAAGCAAGGATTTCAGTAAGATTAGAAACCTCATTAACATCAGCGGTGGTAGTAAACTCAGCAATAGGAAGACCAGAAATAGCATCGCAAATGACATGATTTTTGTAACCCCAATAGAACTCATAGTTTTTCTTAGAGTTTACGGTTTTATCTTCAGAAAGATGAAGATTCATGGAGTTATTAGCGGTATGAACACCTAATTTACAATCTTTATCAGAAGAAGGGGGATTATTTTTAGAAAATTTGTTATTTGAAAAGGATTTAGGGTTGTTAAATTTAGTATTAGCTTTAACAGGGGTAGCATCGACGGAAATAAATTTATTATCGATAAAGCCTAAATCTTTAAGGATATTAACTTGATTTTTCATGATTTCTTTAAGAAAAGAGTTAGAAAGATTTTTAATAAATCTTCGAAAAACAGAGTAAGAAGGTAAAGGTTTAAGAATATCAAAGCCACAAAGTTTAGCAATGATTAAATTGTTTTCTAGAAAATCTTTGAGATCAGTAATTTGAGCAAATTTCTCACATTTCATAACGATGAAGGCTCTAAAGAGAGCATGGCGAGAATAACCGGTAGGACCGTATTTAGAGGGGAGCCTATCAGGTAAAGGAGATAAATCAAGATTTTCAAATAGTTTTGTATAGAAATTAATAAGTTTTTGAGAAGTAAAGAGTTCAATAATGTTAAAAATTTCTTGACGTTGATACATAGAGATTTCCTCCTTTTTGTTGCTAAGTTTATGTTGATATATAAATATAATTCGGCAAAAATGGAGGAAATCCTATGAAATATATTTGAGTGATAAAAAAAATTTAGTCCTAACGGGCTAGTAGTTTCAAGGTCTTTAAATTATGCTCAAGGCTAGAATAATTAACTTGAAGGGGTGATTAGGATGGCAAAGGAAATAATGTTCGGTGAAGAAGCAAGAAGAGCGATGCAAAGAGGCGTTGATAAGCTTGCTAACACTGTTAAGATAACTTTAGGACCAAAGGGAAGAAACGTTGTTCTTGATAAAAAATTCGGTGCACCACTTATAACAAACGATGGTGTTTCAATCGCAAGGGAAATAGAACTTCAAGACCCATATGAAAACATGGGGGCTCAACTTGTAAAGGAAGTTGCAACAAAGACTAACGATGTTGCAGGTGACGGAACAACAACAGCTACATTACTTGCTCAAGCAATAATAAGAGAAGGTTTAAAGAACGTTACAGCTGGTGCTAACCCAATGCTTGTAAGAAATGGTATCAAGAAGGCTGTTGATGTTGCAGTTGAAGAAATTAAGAAGATTTCACAACATGTAAAGGGAAGAGAAGATATAGCAAGAGTTGCTGCTATATCAGCTGCTGATGAAGAAATAGGTCAGCTTATCGCTGATGCTATGGAAAAGGTAGGCAACGAAGGAGTTATAACTGTTGAAGAATCAAAGACAATGGGAACAGAGCTTGAAGTTGTTGAAGGTATGCAATTTGATAGAGGATATATAAGCCCATACATGGTAACTGATGCTGAAAAGATGGAAGCTGTGCTTGATGATCCATATATACTTATAACTGATAAGAAGATTTCAAATATCCAAGACATTCTTCCAGTTCTTGAACAAATAGTTCAACAAGGAAGAAAGCTACTTATCATAGCTGAAGATGTTGAAGGCGAAGCTCTTGCAACACTTGTTGTTAATAAGCTAAGAGGAACATTCACTTGTGTTGCAGTTAAGGCTCCTGGATTTGGCGACAGAAGAAAAGAAATGCTTCAAGACATTGCTATCTTAACTGGTGGTCAAGTGATTTCAGAAGAACTTGGAAGAGATCTAAGAGATGCTGATATAACTATGCTCGGTAGAGCAGAAAGAGTAAAGGTTACAAAGGAAAATACTACAATAGTCAACGGAAGAGGCGACAAGGACGATATCAAGGCAAGAGTTGCTCAAATCAAGGCTCAAATTGAAGAAACTACTTCAGATTTCGATAGAGAAAAATTACAAGAAAGACTTGCAAAGCTTGCTGGTGGAGTTGCAGTTATAAAGGTTGGTGCTGCAACAGAAACAGAATTAAAGGAAAAGAAATTAAGAATAGAAGACGCTCTAAACGCTACAAAGGCAGCAGTAGAAGAAGGTATAGTTCCAGGTGGTGGAACAGCTTACATCAATGTAATTCCTGCTGTTGCTGAACTTGAAGCAAAGGAAACTGAATCTGACGTTAAGGTTGGTATCAGCATAGTGAAGAGAGCTCTTGAAGAACCATTAAGACAAATAGCAGAAAACGCTGGATACGACGGAGCTGTAGTTGTTGAAAAGGTTAAGGCAAGCGAAAGAGGAATCGGATTCGATGCTCTACATGAAAAGTATATCAACATGATAGAAGCTGGTATAGTTGACCCAACTAAGGTTACAAGATCAGCGCTTCAAAACGCTGCATCAGTTGCTGCTACATTCTTAACAACTGAAGCTGTTGTTGCAGACATCCCAGAAAAGAAGGATAACCCAATGCCAGGCGGAATGCCAGATATGTATTAATAAAAATTCCCCTCAACTTAAGGTTGAGGGGAATTTTTTATTCATCAAGTTTGAATTTACTGATCTCTTTTACCATCTCATCAGACATTTCTTTAAGGATTATTGAAGCTCCTGCAACCTCCTCTGATGATGAGTATAATTCCTCTGATGTTGCAGCTATTTCTGTTATTACAGAAGAAACATTATTTAAGCTCTCAGAAGAAGTATTTAAATTATTTAGGATATCATCTTTTTTGCTATTTACTTCTAGTGCATGTGCATATATGTTATTAATCTTAGGAATTAAATTTGAAATAGTATTTAACAGCTCTTTAAATATTTCAGTAGTATTTTTATTATATTGAATTTGATTTTGAATAGTCGTTGACATATTATTGGTGTTTTTTATTACAAGTTCATTTTCCTTTGAAATAGTATTAATTATTTCAGCTATATTTAGGGCTGATTCTTTTGATCTTTCTGCAAGCTTCCTTATTTCCTCTGCTACAACAGCAAATCCTTTTCCACTTTCACCTGCCCTTGCAGCTTCAATAGCTGCATTTAAAGCAAGAAGATTGGTTTGTTCTGCTATATTATTTATAAGGCCCAATATCTCGCTAATTTTATTGATATTTAAATTAAGGTTTTCTATACTTCTTGCAACAAATCCAAAGGAAGTATTTATTTCATCCATAGAAGCTATAAAAGAATTAATATTTTTGCTTCCGTCTTTTATTAGTGTATTTATCTTTGTAGTATCCTTTTCTATCTCTTCAATTAAAGCTACAATTTTTTGTATTTTATCGTTGAAATCCCTAGTTAAGCTAACTATTTTTTCTATGCTTTGATTTTGATTTTCCATATCATAACTTGTTGATTGCATTGAAGTTGAAACGTCTTCTGAGGCTTTTTGTAATTCCCTTGCAACATAGGATAAATTTTGAGCCTGATTATTTAAGGTTAAAAAGTTATTCTTTATACTTAATAACATGTTATTAAATGCCAACCTAAATTCATCTGTCTTTTTGATGATATCTTCTATTTCATCCTTAGTATTAGCATCTAATTTAACGGTAAGATTTCCAGATGAAAGTTCGTTTATATTTGTAAGGGCATTGTCGATTTGTAATACAACATTTTTAGAATATCTATTTATAAAAAAGATAGCAATTATAAAAACTATTATGAATATGTAGATAATAGAAGCTATTAGCTTGGAGTTAATGTATTCAAAAACTGAGACATCCATATCAGCAGCTACAATTCCAACTATTTCCCCGTTTGAATTTTTAACAGGAGCATAGGCAGAAATAAAAGTGCCCCATTTGTCTTTTATGGGAAACTTTAACACAGCTATTTTACCTTTCATAGCTAATGACATTTCCTTTTTGTAAATATATTCTTCGCCTAAGGAGGCTGCATCTTCTGTTGCACCATCAACAATAAAATAAACTTTGTCATTATCTACAAAAAGAGTATAAATAAATTTAACATCGCTATTACTTTTAGCTTTAATTAGACTATCCTTTATATCTTTAAAGTCTTTAGAATTCATATCTTTAGATTTCCAAACTTTTTGTAGTTTATCTCCATTGATCATTTTTTGTGCAAGCTCAACGGTTCCCTTTGCATTATTTTGAAGTTTTGTTAAACCTGAATATAACACAAAAAAGTAGGATATAAGCGTTAGAAATAAAAATGAGATAGAAATACTTGCTATTAGCTTTATTATGTTTTTACCAAACCTACTGATTTTCATTTTCCTCCTCCTAACATCATTAAAGCTAAAGACATTATATCATAAATAAATAATGTTATGAACAAAACAATGTCAATATTGGTCAAATATAATCATATTTTGTAACATGGCTTTAATATTTGATGATTACCTTATATTGTAAAAATAATTAAAATATAGTAAAATCATTATAGATGCATACGTTTGCACGATTTTAAAGGGGGGATTAGATGAAAAGGTTCAAACAAAGGCTAAGCATTATTCTTATATCCTTATTCTTAGTTAATTTTTTTCCTAAATTAAATCTGACTTTACAAGTTAGGGCCTCATCAAGGGTAGATGACATAGTTGCACTGGTTGGAAACTTTACTTTAGAGGGAACCAAAGTAGAAAACAATTGGAAACCCGATGATAAGAATAATTTTATGAAACCCTTTGGAAATGGAATCTATGAGGCTGTTGTGGATTTTAAAGAGGCCGGTAGCTATGAATACAAGGTTGCACTTAACAGAAGCTGGGATGAAAATTATCCGTCACAAAATAGACAGCTTAATTTAACTGAACCTAAAAGAGTTATATTTAGATTTGATAATAAAAATAAGAGAATTATCGATTCAGTAAGTGAACCGCAGGAATTTAAACTATCGGCAACATTGGTTGGAAACCTCAACGATTTTGTTGAAAATGGCCAATTTTGGAACCCTGAAGATGCCAATTTTGATTTAAGCTATGTCGGTGGAGGATTTTTTAAAGGAACCTTTAAACTTTCACCAAAGACTCAAAATACTAAGCTTGAATACAAAGTAGCCTATGACCATAAGTGGTCCAATGGTGAAGTGGGACAAAATAGGGAAGTTCAAATTACATCAGAGTCAGATGTAACTTTCCTTGCAAATCCGTACCTTAACCTTTGTGTTGATTCAATTAACAATCCGTGGATAAATACTGTAGTTTCAATTATAGGACAGATTAGAGAAGGCAATACTTGGGATGCTTCAACAAGGGGATATGAATTTGATTATTTGGACGGCGATGGAAAATTTATTTATAGAAGCTTTTTAAATGCAGGAAGTTATGAATATAAGGCTTGTGAAAACTATTCATGGGATAGCGGTGGAATACCAAGAAGCGGCAATAAGGTTTTAAACATCCCTGAAGGCGGCAAATATGTTATATTTATAGCGGATGTAAAGAATGTAGCACTATATGACAGCATTAATGACTATGACAAGGTTGCTGAAATTTTAGGATTGGAAAATCCGATAGTAAGCCCAGAAATAACTTTAGATGGTAAGGTTATATTCAGATACAAAAACGATAGGGCAGAGAGGGTTTCAGTGGCAGGAAGCTTTAATGGTTGGGATAAAAATGCAAATCCTATGATAAAGGGAAATGGACTGTGGACTTTAGTTTTAACCCTCAATCCAGGTGAATATCAGTATAAATTTGTTGTAACAGAAAATGGATATGAATATTGGGTAAATGACCCGTCAAATCCAAATGTAGTTGACGATGGATATGGCGGAAAAAATTCTAAACTTGTTGTTCCATCAAAGGTTAGTAGCCCTGTAATAGAAGGTAATAAGGTGATATTTAACTATCTAGATCTAAGCGGAAAAGCAAGGGAAGTTTACCTTGCGGGTTCTATGACAAATTGGGGAGACGGAAAACTTTTGATGACAAAAGGAGAAGACAATGTTTGGTCCATTAGCCTACAGTTAAAACCTGGTAAGTATCTTTATAAATTTATTGTTGATGGCAATTGGATGACGGACCCACAAAATCCAAGAAAGGAAGGCAATCCACCCTTTGATAACTCTGTTTTATATGTTCCAGGACTTGTTGATATAGATGTGCCCTTTGAGGTGGAACAAAATACTTCAATAAAGCTTATTGCAAAATCCATGAAGGAGGATGGTTCTTTAGAGGATTATCAAAATGTAGAGTGGTCCTTAATAGATAATCCAAATCAAATAGCATCATTAAGCGATGAAGGAGTTTTAACATTAGGACAACTTCCAGAGGGCGAAGATACAATAAAAATTAAGATATCAGCGAAGGATAAAGCTTCAAATGTTCAAGTTTCAAAGGAAGTTCAAGTTGTAAGGGAAGCTTCAGAAGTTCCAGGAGGAAGATTGGTGGTTTTAGTTGGAACCGTTCAACACCTTGTTGGTGCAAATGATTGGGATCCATCATCACAAATTACAAGGATGAAGCATATAGGAGATGGCCTTTATAAATTTACAATAAAGGATGTTCCGCCTGGAATATATGAATATAAAGTTGCTATGGGTTCCTGGAATGAAAACTACGGAAAGGATGGAGCAAGGGACGGAGCTAATATTCAGATGCAGGTTACAAAAAAGCAAGATATAACCTTCTATTATTCAGACATAAGTCATATAATAACTGATTCTACAAAATATGTTCCACTTCTTGGAGAGAATAGACCAAAGTTAGTAGGTCTTGACAAAGAATATGTTATGAAGGATTTAAGGTTAACGGGAGTATATTCAGTTTCTGTTTATCTAAGGGCAGGAACATATAGAGGAATAAGGGTTCTTTTTGGAAACGATGATTATGAATATCCAGAGATTGTTTTAAACGAAGATAGAGAAGTTACATTCAGCTACGATTATGTAACAGGTTTAATATTCAACAACGCTTCACAAAGAAATATAGACACAAGCAAAATTTATTATGATTCAAGGGATTTAAGCTTTAAAGAGCCCTTTGGTGCTGTTAAGATAGGTGAAAATCTGAAGTTTAGAATAAGAACGGGGCAGGATATTTCACAAGTTAAGCTTGTTGTATTAACTCCAAATGGTAAAGAAAGCATAGATATGACAAAAACTCTTGCAGAAGATAACTATATTTGGAGCACTAATTATACACCAAAGGAAAAGGGAATGTATCAATATTACTTTATAATTTCCAATGGTTCAGAAGTAAAGGCATTTGGTGACGATGATGGATTATATGGCAAAGGAAAGGCTGATGATTTAGGAAAGGTTTTATATTACGGGCTTAACGTATATCTTCCAGGTTTTAAAACACCGGATTGGATGAAAAATGCTGTGATATATCATATTTTCCCTGACAGATTCTATAATGGAGATAAGAAAAACGACTACTCTCAAAAATTTGCAAGGGGAAGTGTTCTTTACGAATTTTATGATGATTGGTACGCAATCCCTGAAGTTCCATCCTTAGAGGATAGAGAAGACTACAAGGGAACAAGGGGAGATAAAGAATGGTGTAACGAAATGTACGGTGGAGATATCGAAGGAGTTATAAAGAGACTAGATTATTTGAAGGCCCTTGGAGTAAATGTAATTTACTTTAATCCTATTTCTAAATCCATATCCAACCACAGATACGATGCAAGCGATTATAAGGAACTTGACCCGCTACTTGGTTCTATGGATGATTTTGTAAGACTTGCTAAGGAAGCTAAAAAGAGAGGAATTAAAATAATCCTTGATGGAGTATTAAACCATGTTTCTGATGACTCAATTTATTTTGATAGATATGGAAAATACATGACAAAAGGGAAACCCCTTGGGGCTTATCAATATTGGTCAAGGGTTTACGATTTGATGAACCTTGAGGGATTAAGTCACTTAGAGGCAGAAAAAAGAGTTCAAGAATACTTTAGAAGCATTGGAATCACTGATTTCCATTACAAAGACTGGTTTAGAATAGAAAATAGGAAGGTGGATGTTGGGAAACCAACTGAGCACTATTACTATGAAGGATGGTGGGGATTCGACTCGATGCCTGTTATTCAGGCACTTAATGGTTCTGAATATCAAGTTAAATCTTGGGCTGAAGAAGTTATTGATGGTGAAGATTCCCATACAAGATATTGGTTAAGAAAAGGTGCCAGCGGCTGGAGACTTGATGTTGCAAATGAGGTTTCGGATGAAACATGGGTTAACTTTAGAAGAGTGGTAAAGGAAGAAGGAGACAATGTAATAATAGGTGAAATATGGGATGATGCTACAAGATATCTTTTAGGAGATATGTATGATTCTGTTATGAATTATAGATTTAGAGGAACACTATTAGACTTCCTTATGGGACAAAAGGATTCAGAAAAGGCGATGGAAACGTTAGAACTAATTAGAGAACAATATCCAAGGGAAGCCTTCTATGCTATGTTTAACTTAATAGATTCCCATGATACCCAAAGGGCAATTTCTGCCTTCGATGGATATCAAAAGAGCGTTAAGGATATAGCAAATCCTCCAAGTGAAAAAGCAAAGAAACTTTTAAAGCTTGCAGCATTGATGCAGATGACTTATCCCGGTGCACCCGTTATATATTACGGAGATGAAACAGGGCAATATGGTGCAGATGACCCAGATAATAGAAGAACCTTCCCATGGGGTAAGGGTGATAGGGAACTTGTTGAGTGGTATGCAAAACTTGCAAATATAAGAAATAACTATGAGGTATTAAGAACTGGTGAAATTAAACCGATATCAGCCCATAAAGATGTTTTAGCATATGTAAGAGAAAAGGCTTCAGATAAGGCTATCATAGTTATAAACAGGGGAGATTCAAAGAGCGTGAGTTTCAATGTTCCTTATGAAAACGGAACAAAGTTTATAGACTTAATTTCAGGGCAAGAAATTATAGTTTTAAACGGAAATATCAATTTAAATTTAAATGAAAAATCAGGAGTAATATTAGTAAATAAAGTAAAGAATATAGCGATTGATGGAGAAAGTTTAAAACCTGCTTATGATCCAAGTTTTGTTCTCGAAAAAAGGATAATGCATAAAAATGATGCGGAAGAGTTCAAGCTAATCAGGTTGCTTTTGAATACAGAAAAGGAGAAGGTGTTTAGTGTAAGTGGTAAATTATCAAGGGAAGTTTTATATGCAGCTTCGTTGAATGATTTATTATTAAGTTATTGCGACAAGAATATAGAGGTAATTTACAAAGCAAAGGATATTCTAAGAAATATAAATGATTATTTTGAATTAAATATTTCAAATATTAAATCAGCTAAGCTTAATAAGATTAGAGGAAGGGATTTTATAGGATTTAACATTTCTTCAAACATTGAAACTTTATATAATACTGTATTCAAAACAAAGATAGAGATAGATAAAAAGAAATTTAATAACGCATATGTTTATTATTTTAATGGTTCTACATTTGTATATGTTCCTTCTAGAATTAAAGATAAGACTGTAGAGTTTGAAACAAAGTATTTAGGAGATTTTATAATTTTAAATAGACCTTTAGACGATTAGTATTTTTATAAAATTGAGCTAATATTTAAAAGCTTTAAAGTTCAAAGTTGAATTTAATCTTCCCTATGGCAACATTTGTTTAGTAGTTTCAATACGAAATTCAAAAGGAATTGAACTGCAAATCTTTCTAATTTTCTAATTGTAAAATATGAGCTGCCGTAATAAAGGCAGCTCATTACAATTTATTTTAATAATTTTTAGCTAGTAAGTGATAGAATTACTATAATGGGATTATTAACAGCATTTATTTAATATCCTAAAGATGCCCCACATTCCTTGTTCTATTTCCCATCTTATATTACCCGAACGGTATAAATAATCGCCTGTTAATTTATTTTTTCCTCCAGCAATTAATTCAATATTTAGTGTATTTCCAACTGATAATGCACCTTCAGCACCGATTCGATTTGAATAGGGATTATTCATTTGTTGAAGCCAATTATGACCATGAATTATAAAGGTAGTGTTTCTTGGTTTATCGGCAACAATAGCATACCTAAAAACTACTTTATCTCCTGCATGAGCTATAAAAACAGGCGTTGAAGGATCATTATGGATTTTTGAACTAAAAACTAAATGTCTATTAGGATTGTGGTGTAATCTATTTTCAAATCTTTCACATCTATAGTTAAAGGCTTTATGGCCTTGATCTTCAAAGTCAAGATGTTCTGAATGATGAACTTCTGGAATTCTATTGCCATCTTTATCAAACAGGTCAATTCCATTTTGAGCTAAGATTATAAATTCTCTAAAGGCTTCTTTATAGGCAGGGATTATTATAGCTTGCTCGCCAGAAATAGTTTTTCGTCTAGTAAAAGGATTTAAATAAATTGATCCCTGTGGTTCAATAATTAATACCCCGAATAAACCTCTGTGTCTGTGGTTTCTAATATCTCCATAACTTGATAAAATAATAGTTCCAAATTCGCCATCTGCAAAATATCTATAGGTTATACTTTCATTTGGGCCTATTGTCTGATCATAGTTAAAACCAACTGTTGCACCGTCAGAACCACGCACATCATATTTTAGCATTTGAGCATGGATAGAAACCCTGTTTGATGGTGGAAAAGGTACCTCAACAGGAACGTGCGGGTATTCGGTTTCTGCTATGGTTTCTGGAAGTAAGTTTGTAAGCTTAATTTCGATACATTCACCTGCATTTGCTCTTATTATAAGAGGTTTTGGACAAATTTTGTCATTCAAAACTTTTTTCAGATTTTCTTTAAGAACAAATAATAATCCATTTGGGTCGTTATCGCCAAATTTATTGTATATAATTTTCTTTTGGACAGCATAAACTTCAAATCTCCTAATTTTTGAATATGATTTACATGGCATACCTGGATCTTCAGCCTTTGGAGGTGGAGAACCTGTTGGTGTGGGGAATGGTTTACTTCTTTCAGGTGGTGCTGGTCTATCTTTTAATGGCAGCAAATGCGGCATAATAGCTCCATATACCCTTAAAATACCCCAAAGACCAAGCCATAAATCGTCAAGCCCGGCGAAATAATATAATACATCCTGATCATCCTCAGCTTCAGCTATAAATTCAATATTAAACGCTTCTGAAATACCTATTACCTGTGAGCAAACTAAAGGTGATTTGGGATTGGTTATTTCCTTGTGCCATTTGTATCTGTGGAGATTGAAAACATGCTGTTCTTCATGCGCCCCATCTAAAAGCCTTATTCTTATCCTATCTCCAGAATAGCACTCAAGTAGTGGGGTTTCTGGGTCACCATGGAGAAAAGAACTGAATACATAAGCAGGCTCGCCTGGCCTGAACTGAAGCGGTGCACATTTATAGTTTATTCCCATAACTCCTGGGTCCTCGTGAGAATCAGGGAAGGGTGGAGGATTTATTTCTTTATTATTGTTGTCAAATAATAGAGCAAAATCATGAACAAACAATGAAAATTCTCTAAAACTACCATGTGGTGTTTCAACAATAGCTTTTGTTCCACTCTTGATTGGAAGCCCGGTATACGGCGAAATATATTTTGAACCTGCGGGTTCAACAATTAGCGAGGCAAATAATCCATGCTGCTGATGAGTGTTTGCAAACAAGTGATCATGAAAAAAACAGGCATGAAGTTCTTCATCGGCATACCATCTATAAATGATAGTTTCACCAGGCCTTACTCCGCTTGAATAATTCCAGCCATTGCCACCTCCATCGGAGCACAACACATCAAATTTTACTAAGTGAACATGGCAAGTACACTGGGTGGTTGCGTGAACTGTTTGAAATAAATTCCCTCCAATAGTTAATGGCAATTTGTTAGTAAATTTAATTTCAACGCAATCACCTGCATTTACTCTAATTACGAGGGGCTCAGGTTCCTTTATTCCATTTAATATATCCTGTTCGTCCTCAGCAAGACAATATATCCTCCCAAATGGATCATGCCAGTTTTGATTATTGTATTTAATAGGCACTTCTATAGCTACAATCTCAAATGTTTTTACAGGTGCATTAGGCGGACATGGATTTGCAAAGGCTGCTCCGGGTACAGCATTAGGATGGAAAGTATTTATCTCAAGCTGAGTTGGAGCTCTTCCGCCGATTATTCCAAGTGGAGGTTCAGGTGCTTTTTGGCCGACTACTCCTGGTATAAACAATGGGAAACCTGGCCTTTGTGGAGTAGGCAAAGGTGGAGGAGTCCTGTCTGGAAGGGGTTTTAAGCTTTTTATTTTTGTTCCATCTGGGTAAAACCTTGTTCCATCTTCAAGAACGTCGTGAACTCTGAAAAGTCCCCACATACCTGCTTCAAAATGGGGATATAAATGACAGTGAAATATAATATCACCGAATGTTTTTTGCAAACTTCCTGCACCATATAAGGGGACTACTGTATAACATTGCTGAGGTCCAATTGAAATTGAGTCAATTATGGTGGAATTAGGATCGTCAGGATTTAACCTCCATTGATGAACATGGAAGTGAAATACATGGGTTTCTTTAACACCAGCGTTAATTAACCTTATTTTTACCGGATCACCTATATAAGCATGTAGAACAAGAGAAGGATCTCCCCATACCCAGGAGGAATGCATGCAGTCTTCTCCGATGCAATCGGTTGAAGGCTCTGGCATTCTGTTTCTCATAGGTTCCGAACGATAGTTTATTGAATGGGTGTCTTCCTCATGCCCAGTCATTGGATTTATAGGGGGTAAACCTTGATTGTTAAGAACTGGTGCTTCATCATGGAAAAATAGCACATATTCTCTAAACGAATTTTTATATTTATGGTGAATATCTGCATATAATCCCGATTTTATTTCCTCACCTGTTTCAGGATGAGTCCAATATGAGCCCTCTTCTTCAACAATTAAAGCGCCAAACAATCCATGGACGCTGCTTCCTGTTTCATCTGCAAATGGATTCCCAAGGTCGCTAAAAAAATATATTCCCTGTCTTTCGGCATAAAACTTGTAAGTTATTTTCTGATTAGGCTGTGCAACCGATGGAGGATTAAAACCCGCATTCGCCCCATCTGAAGTTACATCATAGTGCAATCCCTGTATATGAATAGAAGCAGGAAAATCAAGTTTGTTATGAAAATTTATTATCACTATTTCTCCTTCATTTGCCCTAATTACAAGTGGAGAAACTAAATCAACAGGTGTATTTGGGTTGTTTTCAATTTGATTTAATATATTTTCTTCATCTTCTGCAAGAACGTATAAAAGACCGTTAGGGTCATGGTCACCGTATCTATTATATACTATCTTTGTCTTAATTGCATTTATATTATATATTCGCATGTTAGAGTTCAATAAATTACAGAAATCGCTAATCATATGATTATCCCCCCCTTTAATATATTATATGTCATCATATCGTAATGTGTTATTTTTTGTGTTTGTTTTTGTCGAAAAAAATAATAAATGTATAGGGTGTCTCCTTCCGGAAACACCCTATACATCATCTTGAATATCTCAATGTTAACCTTATTATTCTTCTTACTAACCTTCTTGCTACCGGCATTGGGATTCCATAGGCCCTTAAGATTGCAAATATTTGAGGATCGTTTTTCTCAATCTTGTTTAAAATCTCCTCAACAGAAACTCTGTCTTCTTCCCTATCTTCATAACCATCTTCATCATCCATATCTATAAGCATAGGCATCATTTGCATCATTGACGTCCCCATCATAGGCATGTGCATCATCGGCATTTGCATCATATAAGGCATGCTTTGCATTTTTTCCATTCCCATCATTGGCATCATATAGTGATAAAAAGGACACATAAACATGTGATGATACATAAACTCCCTCCATCTATATTGATTAGTCTAATAAATCCTTAAAATTAGTAAATAATTCAAACATATATCTTTGTTCATGTGTAATGTGCTCTAATAGTTCTTGCCATACAGCATCGTCTTTTCCGTATTGTTTAATTTCTGGAAGAAGCATTAAGAAATGTCCATCATGAAGTAAAAATTCATCTATGAGACTTTTTACGTCAAGATAAACTAGAGGGGTGATGTGGGACTTCCCCTTTATTGCTTCGGCTTTTTTCATTATTGGCTTAAACATTTCACTAATTTCGTCTAATCTTCGGTTTAGGGATTCTGGAAGATTTTTTCTTGTGAGGGAAGCGACCGTTTTAATAAATATGGGGTGTTCACTTGAAATTTCGCTCCATAGCAAGATTTCATTTACAACGCAGGTTAGATTTGTAAAATAGCATTTGCAATACAACGTATCACCTTTATTTAATTATTACTCACAATAAATAATATATGTAAATAATTTAAAATGGTGATTAGTATTTAATAAATATAAATTATTTTTACCTTCTTACTTTGTAACATCAAGCATATAAGAACTATATTATATTAATGTAAGTATTAATTTGGGGGTTTTTACTTTGTATTGTCCATACTTTTGGATGTGGCAGTATTGGAGGGAATATGAAGATTATGATGAGAACTACAGGGATGATGATTTGGAATTGGAATACGAAGAGGATGAATTAGTAAGGCAAATTACTCAAGAGGTAAATAGAATAATGAGGCTTGTTGATACAGAATTTGCAAATGTATATGCTGAGCTAAGAAGATATGGAATGTCAAGGAATATTACTCGACTTTTATTCAGGGCAATTGTTAACTACGTTGTAAGAAATGCTGAAAACTATACAGGAAATATTAATCAAAAGACGGATGCATTATTCACAAGCTTAAGAAGAGATATGCCTTGGATTTTTGCAACATTTATAGGTTTTAGAGTTCCAACCCGTAGGACAAATGAAATAATTAGAGATCTTATAAAATTTACTTTGGAAAATATGAAGGGACAAACACCATCAGGATGGAGCCGCTGGGAAAGCCTTGGTGGAATTTTAACCTCTGGACCAGGTGCTGCATCCTGGGGACCAAACAGAATAGATGTTTTTGCAAGGGGGACAAATAATGCTCTATGGCATAAATGGTGGGACGGGAGAAGATGGAATAACTGGGAGGACCTTGGAGGAATTTTAACATCAAGTCCGGATGCAGTATCCTGGGGACCAAACAGGATAGATGTATTTGTAAGGGGAACGGATAATGCCCTTTATCATAAATGGTGGGATGGTTCTAGATGGAGTGACTGGGAAAACCTTGGAGGAGTATTAACGTCAGCACCAGCTGCAGCATCATGGGGAAGAAATAGGATAGACGTATTTGTAAGGGGAACGGATAATGCCCTTTATCATAAATGGTGGGATGGTTCTAGATGGAGTGACTGGGAAAACCTTGGAGGAGTATTAACGTCAGCACCAGCCGCAGTATCCTGGGGACCGAACAGAATAGATGTATTTGCAAGGGGTACAAATAATGCTCTATGGCATAAATGGTGGGACGGGAGAAGATGGAGCGAATGGGAGGACCTTGGAGGAGTATTGACATCAGATCCAGCAGCTTCTTCTTGGGGACCGAACAGAATAGACGTATTTGCAAGGGGAACAAACAATGCCCTATGGCATAAATGGTGGGACGGAAGAAGATGGAGTGATTGGATGGACCTTGGAGGGCAATTGACTTCAGAACCGGCAGCAGTATCCTGGGGACCAAATAGAATTGATGTATTTGCAAGGGGTACTGATAATGCCCTTTGGCATATATATAGGGGGTAAAAGGAAAATCTTGTGGGGGCATGTCTCCCACAAGATTGATGTTAAAGCCTTAAGGGGGAAACATAATGGTTAGGGAATTCATTAAATATATTGGGCCGGGACTTCTAATAACTGTAGGATTTATAGACCCTGGCAATTGGGCATCAAATGTTGCGGCAGGTTCTCAATATGGCTATAGGCTTTTATGGATGGTTACTTTATCTACTTTGATGCTTATTGTGCTGCAGCATACAGCTGCAAGACTTGGAATTATTACTGGAAAGAGCCTATCTGAAGCTGCAACCTCTTATACTAAACCTATTATAAGCAAATTAATTTTGTCAAGTGCCTATTTTGCTTCAATATCTACAGCCCTTGCAGAAATTTTAGGTGGAGCTATAGCCCTTTATATGCTCTTTTCTATTCCAATTAAATTGGCTGCAGTTTTAATATCAACCTTTTCATTATTTATGATATGGACTAACTCCTATAATAAAATAGAGAAATGGATAATATGCTTTGTTTCGATTATTGGTTTTTGCTTTGTGTTTGAACTTGCTCTTGTAGATGTTGAATGGGGGAAGGCTATTTTTAGTTCAACTGTTCCCGCTATTCCTAAGGGATCAATGCCTATAATAATGAGCGTTTTAGGCGCTGTTGTAATGCCCCATAATATTTTTTTGCACTCAGAAATAATTCAAAACAAACATTTTGACAGGACGGATGAAATTAAGTTAAAAAGGCAAGTAAGGTTTGAATTTTTAGATACTCTTTTTTCTATGATAATAGGCTGGGGAATAAACAGTGCAATGATAATAGTTGCAGCTGCTACCTTTTATAAAAACGGGATAATAGTTCAAGAACTTCAACAGGCACAAATCCTCTTAAGACCAATCCTTGGTAACTTAGCATCCTTTGTTTTTGCCCTTGCTCTTTTGTTTTCGGGAATTTCCTCAAGCATTACGGCAGGGATTTCTGGAGGGGTAATTTATTCAGGAATCTATAACAAAACCTATGATATAAAAGATAAAGAAACAAAAATAGGTATAACTATGACTATAATCTGTGCACTTTTAATAATTATGTTAATCAGCGATACCTTTAAAGGCCTTTTAATATCTCAGATAGTTTTAAGCATTCAGCTTCCCTTTACAATTTTTCTTTTAATATATTTAACAAGTTCTAAATATGTTATGGGTAAATTTAAAAATGATTTAAAAACAAATATTTTGCTATGGATTATAGGGATTGTCGTAACCCTTCTTAATGTTCTTTTATTACTAAAACAATAGGGCTACCTCGAATATGAGATAGCCCTTTAAATTATCTTCCTTCAAATGCCCTAATATAGATTTCCTTTATTTCGCTGATTAAAGGATATCTTGGGTTAGCTCCTGTGCACTGATCATCAAAGGCTTGTTCTGCAAGTTCATCAAGTTGTGCATAGAACTTCTTTTCAGATACTCCGGCTTCTTTAATTGATTTTGGAATACCTACCTTTTCCTTTAAATCTTCTATTGCCTTTATTAATAGTTCAACCTTTTCATCTTCATCTTTTCCACCCAGTCTTAGATAGTCTGCAATTTGTGCGTATCTCCATTTTGTATTTGGGTATTTGTATTGTGGGAAGGCAGTTTGCTTTCTTGGGTTATCTACTGCATTGAATCTTATAACTTCGCTTATCAAAAGTCCATTTGCAACGCCGTGTGGAATATTGAAGGCAGCACCGAGTTTATGGGCCATAGAGTGGCATATTCCAAGGAAGGCATTTGCAAAGGCCATTCCTGCTATTGTTGAAGCGTAAGCCATCTTTTCCCTTGCCTTTTGATTTTTAGCACCTTCATTGTAAGCTGCTGGTAGATATTTAAATATTAGCCTTATCGCTTCAAGGGCAAGTCCATTAGTAAATTCAGATGCAAGAACAGAAACATAGGATTCTATTGCATGGGTTAGGGCATCTATACCTGACGCTGCAGTAAGTCCCTTTGGCATATTCATCATAAGCTCAGGATCAACGATGGCCATATCAGGTGTTAATTCGTAGTCAGCAAGTGGGTATTTGATTCCAGTTTTTTCATCTGTTATAACGGCAAATGGTGTCACTTCAGATCCTGTTCCAGCTGTTGTTGGGATAGTAACCATCATGGCCTTTTTACCTAGTTCAGGGAATCTATAGATTCTTTTTCTAATATCCATAAATCTTAAAGCAAGGTCCTCAAATCTAACTTCAGGATGTTCATACATTACCCACATAATCTTTGCAGCATCCATTGGTGAGCCTCCACCAAGGGCTATTATAACATCAGGAGAGAAAGATTTCATAAGCTCAGCACCCTTTTTAGCACAAGATAATGTTGGGTCTGGTTCAACTTCAAAGAATACGCTGTGCTGAATTCCAAGCTCATCTAATAAATCGGTGACTTTATTTGTAAACCCAAGATCAAACAATACCTTATCAGTTACAATGAAGGCCTTTTTCTTGTTCATATCCCTTAATTCCTTAAGGGCTGTTGAAAGACTTCCATATTTAAAGTAAATTTTTTCAGGAACTCTAAACCAGAGCATATTTTCTCTCCTCTCAGCTACGTTTTTGATGTTCAATAGATGTTTAACCCCTACATTTTCTGAAACTGAGTTTCCGCCCCAGGAACCGCAGCCAAGAGTTAGAGAAGGCTCTAATCTAAAGTTATATATATCACCAATTGCCCCTTGTGATGATGGCATGTTTATTATTATTCTTCCTGTTTTCATAGCAGCGCTGAACTTTTCAACTCTATCCTTGCACTTTATTGTATCTGTGTAAAGAACGGATGTATGACCAAACCCACCGTGTTTTACAAGCTCAACAGCAAGGTTTAGAGCTTCATCAAAGCTTTTTGCTCTATACATTGCAAGGATTGGTGATAATTTTTCAAAGGAGAAGGGTTCAGAAAGTCCAACGTTTTCAACTTCACCGATGATTATTCTTGTATTTTCAGGGATTGTAATTCCTGCCATTTCAGCGATTCTTTGGGGGTTTTGTCCAACTATTTTTGCGTTTATAGAGCCATTTACAAGAATTATTTTTCTTACCTTATCTATTTCATCATCCTTTAAGAAATAGGAACCTCTCTCCATGAATTCCTTTTTAACTTCATCGTAAACTTCATCTAAAACTATAACAGCCTGTTCTGATGCACATATAACTCCGTTGTCAAAGCTTTTTGAAAGAATAATTGAGTTTACTGCCATCTTTATATGAGCTGTTTCATCTATAATGGCTGGTGTATTTCCTGAACCAACACCTATAGCTGGTTTTCCAGATGAGTAGGCTGCCTTTACCATTCCAGGACCGCCGGTAGCAAGGATAAAGTCGCATTGGCTCATAAGAAGCTGTGAAAGTTCAACAGAAGGCTCGTCTATCCAAGCGATGATGTTTTCAGGAGCTCCTGCCTTAACAGCGGCCTTTAAAATTATTCTTGCGGCCTCTATTGTTGAATTTTTAGCCCTTGGGTGTGGGGAGAATATTATACCGTTTCTTGTTTTTAGCGCAAGGAGGGCTTTAAATATAGCTGTTGATGTTGGGTTTGTTGTAGGAACAATTGCTGCTATAACGCCAATTGGTTCTGCGATTTTAACAATACCTGAAGATTCATCCTTTTCAATAACTCCACAGGTCTTATCATCCTTGTATTTGTTGTATATATATTCTGAAGCAAAGTGGTTTTTAATAACCTTATCTTCGACGATCCCCATTCCTGTCTCTTCAACGGCCATTTTTGCAAGATAAATTCTTGCCTCATTTGCAGCCATTGCAGCTGCTCTGAAAATCTCGTCAACCTTTTCCTGTGGGAAAGTTGCATATATTTCTTGAGCTTTTCTCACCTCGCTGATTTTTTGCATTAATTCGTCGTTGTTCGTAATTAACATACAAAACACCTCTCTTTGATATAAAATTAACAAACAACATTATAAAAAATAGTATTTTCTTTATAGATAAAGGTTTTATTGATATAATAGATGATTAAAATGCTTGATAATATTTAGCTGTCAATGTTCTTTTTAATTGTTATTTATTTCACAATTTAATTATAATATTTTGTGAGCAAAAAATCAATAGTTTTTGATAAAATTTTAACAAGTTATATTTTTATACTGTATTTTCTTTTCACTTGTAAAAATTATCAATTAAACTATAATAAAAGTATGAATATGTTTTAGGGGTTGGTTATATGCTACCGGAGGCAAGAAAATACTCTTATCAAGAATTTTTAGAGTTAACTAAGGATAAAAGAGCCGAATTTATAGATGGACAAATTTATCTTTGGGCATCACCATCTACAGAACATCAAAGAACAGTAGGAAGGCTTTTTGCAAAGTTTTTAGAGTATTTTGAAGATAAAGGGTGTGAACCTTTTGTTGCTCCCTATGACGTTATATTTGAAAATGAAAATACAGGAGAAAAACACGTTGTTCAACCTGATATTACAGTGATTTGCGACAAGAGCAAAATAACAGCAGAAAATTATAGAGGGATTCCTAAACTTATTGTTGAAGTTTTATCACCTTCGAATGCATCCCATGATTATATAAAAAAGATGGATTTATATTCGAGGTTTGGTGTAGATGAATATTGGATTGCAAGTCCTAAAGGAAAGATTGTCCAGGTTTTTGTTCTAAAGGAAGGGATGTATATAGAATATGGCACATTTTCAAAAGATGATTTTGTAGAATCGGCTTTCTTTAATGATTTAAAGATAAATCTAACAGAAATATTTGTCTAAGCCCAAAAGGGCTTTTTAATTTAAAAGGAGGTTACTTATGGATAGCTTTACAAAACTTAATGAACTTAAAAACATATTAGAGGATATGGGAGGCGTTTTAGTTGCTTTGTCTGGGGGAATAGATAGCTCCTTTTTATTGAAGGTATCTAAGGATGTATTAGGAAATAGAGCAGTAGCAGCCACAGCTATATCCTACATATACCCTTCGTGGGAAATTAATGAGGCAAGGGAATTTGCAAAGGAATTAGGTGTTGAGCATGTGGAGATTGAGTTTGATCCCTTAACGGATGTTTTAGGTTTTAAAAATAACCCAATAGATAGATGCTACATCTGTAAAAGGACTGTTTTTTCAAAGCTAATTTCCTTTGCCAACGAAGTTGGAATAGACTATGTTGTGGATGGAACTAATGCCGATGATTTAAAGGATTATAGACCAGGGCTTAGAGCAATAGAAGAGCTTAAAGTTAAAAGCCCCTTACTTATGGCAGGTCTTACAAAGGAGGATATAAGATTTTTAGCAAAGGAAATGGGACTTAAATTTTATGATAAACCCTCCTTTGCTTGCCTTGCAACAAGGATTCCCTATGGGGATGAGATAAACAAAATAAAACTAAAGATGATTGATGATGCTGAAGTTTTTCTAATAAACAAGGGTTTTAAAAATGTAAGGGTAAGATGTCATGGGAATATTGCAAGGATAGAAGTTTCAAAGAATGATTTTAAAAAGTTTTTTAGTATGGAACTTATAGATGAAGTTGAAAAAAAGCTAAAGGAAATAGGCTTTAAATATGTATCATTAGATCTTACGGGTTATAAAACAGGAAGTTTAAATTTGGGGGTAAAGTAATGGACAGGAATACGCTAAAGGAGATACTAACTAAAGTTAAAGAAGGGGAGCTGGATGTAGAGAAGGCTCTTGATGCATTAAAGGATGTTCCCTTTAAGGATTTAGACTTTGCAAAGCTTGATTACCATAGGGGCATAAGGGTTGGTTATCCAGAGGTTGTTTTTACTGAAGGTAAAGATATTAATCATTTGAGGGGAATTCTTTTAGATATGATAAACAGAGATGCCAATGTCCTTGCAACAAGGATGTCAAAGGAGGTTTATGAAAGAGTAAAGGATATTTCCAAAAACATGGTATACCATGAGATTGCAAGGATACTCATAGTAAATCCAAAGGATGTTGAAAAGGTAGGTAAGGTTGCTGTTGTTACAGGGGGAACGGCAGATATCCCTGTGGCAGAAGAGGCAGCAGTAACCCTTGAGGCCTTTGGAAATAATGTTGTAAGGATTTTTGATGTTGGGGTTGCAGGAATACATAGATTGTTTTCTAATATGGATAAAATTAAGGGATCGAGCTGCATTGTTGCAGTTGCTGGAATGGAGGGTGCCCTTCCTTCCGTCCTTGCTGGACTTGTGGATGTTCCTGTTATTGCTGTCCCAACAAGCGTAGGATATGGGGCAAATTTTAAGGGGCTTTCTGCTCTTTTAACTATGCTAAACTCTTGTGCTGCTGGTATTTCCGTTGTTAATATCGACAACGGATTTGGTGCAGGATATATCGCTTCTATGATAAACAAAGGATTTTTTAGAAACGGAGTGGTAAAATGATACTTTATTTTGACTGCTTTTCAGGAATTAGCGGTGATATGGCTGTAGGTGCTCTTTTAGATCTTGGCGTTCCTAAGGACTATTTAATTGAGAATTTAAAAAGTTTGAATATAGATGAAGAATATCAAATAGAAATTAGAAAGAGCAATAAAAACGGCATAGAAGGAACGGACTTTTATGTTTTTTTAAAAGAGGAAAATATCCATCATCATGAAAGAAATTTAAAGGATATAATAAGCATTATAGATAAAAGCAGGATTACAGATGGTGCTAAAAATATTGCGAAAAAGATTTTCAATATAATAGCAGAGGCGGAGGCAAAGGTCCACGGAAAAAGCATAGATGAGGTTCATTTCCATGAGGTTGGAGCGGTGGATTCGATAATTGACATTGTTGGAGTTGCTGTTTGTATAGATTATTTAAAACCTGATAAAATAATTTCTTCATATGTAAATACAGGAAGCGGATTCGTAAAATGCCAGCACGGGATTTTACCTGTTCCGGCACCGGCAACCATGAATATTTTAAAGGATGTTCCTATTTATTCTGATGAAAGAAAATTTGAGCTTACAACTCCAACGGGAGCAGCTATTTTAAAGGGGCTTTGCACAGAGTTTGTTGAGGGAATTAACATGAAGATAAGGGCAGTGGGGTATGGTTGTGGTAAAAAGAACACAGAAAAGCCTAATGTTTTAAGGATTGTCCTTGGTGAGGAGGATAAGGAGGAAGTTGTTCTACTTGAAACTACAATAGATGATATGAATCCTCAGTTTTACGGATATGTTATGGATAAACTATTTGAAAAGGGTGCCCTCGATGTTTATCTTACTCCCGTTTATATGAAAAAAAATAGGCCTGGAATTGTAATATCAGTTCTTGTCCATGAAAACAAGGAAAAATCCATAATTGAGGTTCTATTTAAAGAAACAACGACAATAGGAATAAGAAAATTTAAAATAAAAAGATATGAACTTCAAAGGGAAATCAAAAGGGTGGAGACGGAATTTGGTAAAGTTGATTTTAAAATTTCAAAATACGAAGGTGAAATTGTAAACATATCCCCTGAATTTGAGGATTTAAAAAGGATTTCAATGGAGAAGGGGCTCCCTTTGAAGGATGTTTATAATTTTGTAAGGAGAACCAAGCTTTAGGGGTTGATTTAATGATATCTATAGAGGATAAAATTCCTGCTTTAGTTAATTATTTTAATGATGATAAGAGAATAATTGCCGTTTATATAATAGGTTCATATGGAACGGAATACCAAAGGGAAGATAGCGATATAGACTTTGCTGTTTTATTTGAAGATGACATTGATTTTATAGAAGAAACAAAGATAGCTTGTAAAATTACAGAAATATTAAAATTTGATAATGTAGATATTGTAAACCTAAATAAGGCTCCCTTGACACTTCAAGTTAAAGCAATTAATGAGGGAAGAGAAATTTATGTTGCTGATTCTATAAAGCTTAGCGATTTTATTGAACTAGTTTATAAAAAATACAGAGATGCAAAATATTTTATTGATTCCTTTAACAGAGATTTCTTTTCAAATTTTAAAAATAGAGGTGTTAACGGATGATTTTAAATATAGATTATGACAAAGTTAGGAATAAGCTTTTGTTTATCCAGGAAAACCTTAAAAAGCTTGAGGAGCTAAGGAATTTTACAAAGGAAGAATTTTTAAATGATTTTAGGAATGTTGATAGTGCAAAGTATCTTTTACAAACATCTATTGAGGCAATGCTTGACATTGCAAACCATATTATTGCAAGAAATAGATGGGGGAAGGTTGAAAGTAATAGAGATTCTTTTGAAATACTGTATCAAAATAGAATTATTGACAAAAACGACATTGAAACTTATTTCTTAATGGCAAAGTTTAGAAATAGGATAGTTCATATGTATATAGAAGTGGATAACGAAACAATTTATAATGTTTTGCAAAACAATCTTAAGGATATAAAAAGATTTGTAGATACAATATCAATGAATATATAAATTTTTGTATCTGATCCTTGACGCAACGTTTTTTTAATAATATAATACTAAAAAACGATATATTTTGACATTACCTGCTCATATAATCCAAGGAATATGGCCTTGGAGTCTCTACCGGGTGGCCGTAAACTACCCGACTATGAGTAAGGCTTAATATGCTTTTTTTGGCATACTACGCTTTACTCGTAGTATGCCTTTTTGGTTTATGTAAATAATAATTAAAAACCATTTGAAAAGGGGGATAATATGGCAAGAATAATAAAAGAAGCCTATACATTTGATGATGTTTTATTAGTTCCACAAAAGTCAGAGGTTCTACCAAAGGATGTTGATACATCAACTTATCTTACTAAAAAAATTAAATTAAATATTCCAATAATGAGTGCAGGTATGGATACGGTTACTGAAGCTAAAATGGCCATTGCTATGGCAAGGGAAGGCGGTATTGGAATTATTCATAAAAATATGTCCGTTGAAGAACAAGCTCTTGAGGTGGACAAAGTAAAAAGATCAGAACACGGCGTAATAACAGATCCCTTCTTCTTATCTCCTGAGGATACGATTCAAGATGCTGATAATCTAATGGCAAGATATAGAATATCAGGTGTTCCGATAGTTGTTGGCAGAAGGCTTGTTGGAATAATTACAAACAGGGATATTAGGTTTGAAAAGGATTATTCAAAAAAGATAAAGGAAGTTATGACAAAGGATAACCTTATAACTGCTCCTGTTGGAACAAGCCTTAAGGAGGCAGAGGAAATTTTGAGAAAACACAAGATAGAAAAGCTTCCTTTGGTAGATGAAGAGTTTAATCTTAAAGGCCTAATTACAATAAAGGATATCGAAAAGGCAGAGAAGTTTCCCAATGCTGCAAAGGATGAAAAAGGAAGGCTACTTGTAGGGGCAGCCGTTGGAGTTTCAAAGGATATGATGGATAGAGTAAAGGCCCTATATGAGGCTGGGGTTGATGTAATTGTGATAGACACAGCCCATGGACATTCAAAGGGGGTCTTAGATGCAGTTTACAATATTAAAAATCAATACCCAGAGCTACAAATAATAGCAGGAAATGTTGCTACAGCCGAGGCAACAAGGGACCTTATCCTGGCAGGGGCTGATTGCGTAAAGGTTGGAATAGGTCCCGGTTCAATATGCACAACAAGGGTTGTAGCAGGAGTTGGAGTTCCGCAGCTTACTGCTGTTATGGACTGTGCAGAAGAAGCGAAAAAATATGAGGTTCCAATAATAGCAGATGGAGGAATCAAATACTCTGGAGACATAGTAAAGGCCCTTGCTGCAGGTGCTGATGTTGTAATGCTAGGGTCTTTGCTTGCAGGATGTGCTGAAAGCCCGGGTGAAGAGGAAATATATCAAGGAAGAAGATACAAGGTTTATCGTGGAATGGGATCTTTAGGTGCAATGCAAAAAGGAAGCAAAGATAGATATTTCCAAGAGGATAGCAAGAAATTAGTTCCTGAAGGAGTTGAAGGAAGGGTTGCCTATAAAGGGCCTGTAGGTGATACAATATATCAGCTTGTTGGAGGCCTTAGGGCAGGAATGGGCTACTGCGGTGCAAAAAATATAAGGGAACTTCATGAAAAGGCAGTATTTGTTGTTCAAACATCAGCGGGACTTAGGGAGAGCCATCCCCATGATGTTCAAATAACAAAGGAGTCACCTAATTATACAACACTTTAGTGCCTGCCACTTGACATTTTGACTTTTTGACATTTCTATAAATTACCAAATTATTAGGAGGAGATTATGGAAAAGGAACTTGTAATTATAGTTGATTTTGGAGGGCAATATGCCCAGCTTATAGCAAGAAGAGTTAGGGAAAGCAGGGTTTACTGCGAAATAGTTCCCTATGATGAAGCGCTTGAAAGGATAAAAAAGGCAAATCCAAAGGGGATAATTTTTTCAGGAGGGCCAAATAGCGTTTATGATGAAAGGGCACCTAAAATAGATAAAGAAATATTTGAATTAAATATCCCCATTTTAGGTATATGTTATGGGGATCAGCTTATAGCAGAGAGCCTTGGAGGTAAGGTTGATAGGGCAGAGGTTAGGGAATATGGGAATACATTAATAAACTTTGATTTATCTTCTATGCTGTTTAAAGGCTTACAGGAAAAGGCTATATGCTGGATGAGCCATACAGATCAAATAGTAAAACTTCCTGAAGGTTTTAGAGTAACAGCATCAAGTGAAAACTGTCCTATCGCTGCGATGGAGGATGAAAAGAGAAAAATATTTGGCCTTCAATTCCACCCTGAGGTTCATCATACCCAATTTGGAAGGGAAATAATTAATAATTTCCTTTTTAATATCTGTAACTTAAGTGGAAGCTGGACAATGTCCTCCTTTGTAGATGACAAGATAAAGGAGATTAAAGAAAGAATAGGTGACAAAAGGGCAATTTGTGCTCTATCGGGAGGAGTAGACTCATCAGTTGCAGCTGTTTTGGTCCACAGGGCAATAGGAGATAACTTAACCTGTATTTTTGTAGATCACGGTCTTTTAAGGCTCAATGAAGCCGAGGAGGTCTATAGAACATTTAAGGAAAAGTTTAACATGAACCTTATAATGGTAAATGCAAAGGATAGATTTTTAGAAAGATTGAAGGGAGTTTCAGATCCGGAAAGAAAAAGAAAGATTATAGGCGAAGAATTTATAAGGGTATTTGAGGAGGAGGCAAATAAAATAAAGGGAGCTGAATTTTTAGTTCAAGGGACGATATATCCCGATGTTGTTGAAAGCGGAACAAAAACTTCAGCTACAATAAAGAGCCACCACAACGTTGGAGGCCTTCCGGAGGATCTTAAGTTTGAGCTTGTTGAACCCCTAAGGGAGCTTTTTAAGGATGAAGTTAGGGAAGTTGGAAGGCAGCTTGGAATTCCAGAGGATTTAATATCAAGGCAGCCCTTCCCAGGTCCAGGCCTTGCAATTAGAGTTTTAGGTGAAGTTACTGAGGATAAATTAAACATTTTAAGGCAGGCGGATTTTATATTTAGAGAAGAAATAAAAAAGGCAGGACTTCATAGAGATATATGGCAGTATTTTGCCGTTTTACCAGATATAAAAAGCGTTGGAGTTATGGGGGATGAAAGAACTTATGCCTATACGATAGCCCTAAGGGCTGTTGAGAGCGTAGACAGCATGACCTCCGACTGGTTTAGAATCCCCTATGAGGTGCTTGCAAGGGTCTCCTCAAGGATAGTAAACGAAGTTAAGGGAGTAAATAGAGTTGTATATGACATAACTTCAAAGCCACCTGCAACAATTGAATGGGAATAAAGTGCAGCGCTGCTGCACTTTATTTTATTATTGCTTTATCTTTTTCTAATATATGATTTACAAGCCAATCGGCGATGAAGTTGAAAATATCAAGAAGGTATTTATCTTGCTCCCCATCTATATTTTCAAGGTCTATACTTTGAATTTTTTCAATGAATTTTTGATGTTCTATTTTGTGCATAAAATATCCTTCATATCCTATTTCCTTCATAAATTTTTCTTCTTCTCCAAAATGATAGATAGTATAATCCTCAAGTTCCTTTAAAATTTCTACTATTTTGTCATACTTGTCCATATAAAATTGATTTTTAAGAGTATCATAGACTCTGCCGGCGATTTCAATCAAATGCTTATGCTGCTGGTCAATACTTTCTACTCCTATTGAATAATCTTCCCTCCATTTAATCATACGAGGCACCCCCATGAAATTAATAAACTAATTTAATGATAATTGATAAAATTACTTAAGTAAAGTTAATTTAGAAGTTTATTTTCATGAAGCATATATTCATTATAGATGTAATTTAAAGCTAGATTTTTAGCTCTATCGTATTCATTGAAAATCTTCTTTGCTCTTTCAACATCACCGAAAACCTTCCAATAACCACAAAGCTTAAAATCCTTTTCATCATTTATAAAGGCCATTACATCTTCCAGTGGAATACCTAAAAAAATTCCTATTTCATGGGGGCAGGAGAGGGTATATTTTTCTTTTAAAAGGTTTAAAATTTGGCTCAAAGTCATATCGTGCTTATATCCAAAGGTTGAAAGGAAAGAAATGTTTTCCCTAAAAACATTCAAAAAAAGGTCCTTTTTATAAAAAAGAACTACACATCTATTACTATTTTTAAAAAGTTCAAAGGTGTAGAGTCGAAACTTTTTCTGCAACTCTGCCTTTATCGAAGGCAATATCATGCAAAAGGATGGGTCTATATTGTCAAAATTAATTATAGTAGATGGTTTAGATGAAAAGATAGTAGGTGCAGCGTGATAAAGTATTCTACTTATTATGTAGGATCTATAATCGTATTTCTTTGTCTGATTAAACAAATTAAATATGGTCATTTTTACCCTCCATGTAATCTGCTAATTTTCCTGAGATTATTGGCCATGAGCGTCTGCAGTATATTACGTTGCAATGACAAAGATTGTTCTTTAGATTTGATACCAAGCAATGATTAATATAATCGGTTAAAACTATTACTATGTCATATTTACTGTTATTCAAGATACATCCCTTTATTTTGTCTTTAGCTTTTCTGCCACTGATATGTTCAATTATATTAAATCCCTTATCCTTCAATCCTTTTATTATAGTTTGCACTTTATCTCCACCTATTATAAGTGCGGACATAGAGAAACCTCCCTATATGATATTGATAATTATTGTCAATTACATTCTATAATTTTCTATTTCTTTTGTCAACTGGCACTATAATTGATTTTTCATATTTGGTATAATATAACAAAAATGCCTAATCTAAAGTTTATGAGGTGGGGTTATGGTGATAAAAAAAGTTAAATTAAGTTTATTTATTCTCGGAGCTTTATTTTTGGTATTATTAATTGGGATTTCATTTCACCATCACATACAAGATGTTTTATTAAAGGCACATAATAAGGATTTATCTGAACTTAGTATTGATGAAAAATTAGAGGATTTCGATTATTTATATAATGTTTTAAAGGATAACTATCCTTATTTAGAAGTTTCAAAAAGGAAAACTGGTTTTGACTGGCTTGAAAAAAGGGAGGAGTTTAAAGGGACAATTGCTAAAACAAAAAACAATGTTGAATTTTATTTTGCCATCGATGAGATTTTACATCTTTTACAAAATGCCCATACAAATATAATAGGCCCTGATAGATATGATATGTATAGGGAGTTTTATAAGGGATCAGGAAATTATTCCTGGAATAGGGTAATAAACAATAAAAATGTTGAAGCTAAATATAAAAAATGGACTATGATATTGCCTAAAAGTAAAAGGATTATTCCTATTGATTTTAAGTATGTGGAAGGTAAATATATAATATATTCAAACTTAGGCGATAAAGATTTTTTAAAACAATATGATATTCCAAGGTTTTCAACTTTGATTAGTATAGATGGTATTAAAGTAGATGAATATATAAAAAATAACATGAATAAAATGTATCTAACCTATGATTTTAAAAGAAACAAACTTAAAACAAATAACCTATTTATAACTTGTAATGATAATGAAAGGAAAGAATTACGATTTAAAACTTTAGATGGGAAGATAATTAAAAAGAAGTTAACTGGGATACAAGTTGAAAATACCAATAAATATAACATAAATACTGATAAAGTTTATGAAACAAAAATAATTCAAAAGGACAAAATTGCCTATTTAAAGGTTTGGTCCTTTTCATATGAATATGTTGAAAAGGATAAGGAAGGTATATATTCATTTTTAAAGAGCATAAAGGATTACCCATACCTCATAATAGACATAAGGGGCAATGGTGGTGGAAGCGAAGGCTATTATATGGAAAATATTGTCCCAGCACTAATAGAGAAACCTTTATCCACTCAATTTTATTGCCTTTATAGGGGAGGAGATTATATAAAACCCTTTTTAAAGTCAAGAAAAATAAGAACAAAACCAATAGAAAAACTTCCGGATGAATTAAATTATCCAGAAGAAACCAAAAATTTATTTAAAAGCTTTTTAGACTCAAAGGATGAAATAAGACCAAAGAATCCAGTTGGATTTAAAGGGAAAATATTTTTGCTGGTTGACGATTATGTTTATTCATCTGCCGAGGCCTTTGCGGCTTTTTGCAAAGCAACAAAATTTGCAACCTTAGTAGGAACAACAACAGGTGGTGATGGAATAGGAATGGACCCTGCGATTGTTTCTTTGCCTAACTCTGGACTTTTAATTAGGTTCCCCCTTGAAATGGGATTAAATCCCGATGGAACCCCAAATGAGGAATATCATACACAGCCAGATATTTATGTGGAACAAAGGTTTGATGATTTTGTTGAATATGTTAAATACAAAGAAAATCATTTTGATGTGATAAATCCCTACGATACAGTATTAAATTATGTGATTAAAATGATAAATGACCAATGATTTTGCTTGAATATAAAGTTAATTTTTTTTGGGGGTGTAAACATGAAAAAGGTTTTGACGATTGCAGGTTCGGATAGCTCAGGAGGAGCAGGAATTCAAGCGGACATAAAAACATTTTCAGCCCATCTTGTTTACGGCATGAGTGTTATAACGTCAGTTACTGCACAAAACACAAAAGGTGTTTTGGCAGCCTTTGATTTACCAAAGGAATTTATAGAAATGCAAATTAGAGCAATATATGAAGATATAGATGTGGATGCAGTTAAAATAGGCATGCTATCCTCAAGTGAAATCATAAAAACAGTAGCGAAGGCTTTAACCTATTACAATGCAAAAAATATAGTTTTAGACCCTGTAATGGTTTCTAAAAGTGGATTTAAGCTTTTAAAGGATGAAGCCATAAGCACACTAGTAGAGGATTTAATTCCTATATGCACCATAATTACTCCTAATATAGATGAAGCAAGTTTGATGGCTGGAATTAAGATAAAAAACATCGAAGATGTGGAAAAGGCTTGTAATAAAATATATGAACTTGGAGCAGAAAACGTCCTTATAAAGGGTGGGCATCTTGATGGTGAACCCATTGATGTTTTATATGATGGAAAGGATTTTACATATTTCAAAGGTAAAAGGATCATAAGTAAAAATACCCATGGAACAGGCTGCACTTTATCATCTGCCATAGCTTGTAATTTAGCATTAAGTTATTCAATAGTCGATGCAGTTAAAAGGAGTAAAGAATATATTCAAGGGGCAATTGAAAATTCCTTCAGCATTGGATACGGTGTTGGACCTATTGACCATTTTTTTAGATTTAGATTAAATAAAAATGATGAATGAATAATTATATAAAAAGGTTGCATACTAACCTTGAGGTGAGATGATGGATAAAAATAGAGTAAAGGAAATTCTAAATTCAACAAAAAGCATTGAAGTTCAATATGAAAATAAGCCTGTATGGATTGAAGAACTTGACGATACAAGAAACGTAGCAAAAGTAAGAAGGCTTGATAATGGAATGCACCTTACAGTATCGGTAAATGATTTGCATGAAACGGGGACGGTTCATTAACTTTAACCGTCCCCTATTTTTAAACTATCCTCAAACTCAAATCCAGCGATTTATATGAATGGGTTATTGCGCCTGTTGAAATAAAATCGACGCCTGTTTTGGCGATGTCGCCTATTGTGTTAAGATTGACGTTTCCAGAAACCTCTATTAAGGCTCTTCCATTTATAAGTTTTACTGCTTCCTTTATAAGTTCAAGATTCATATTGTCAAGCATTATTATATCAACATTGCAGCTTAGGGCTTCCTTTACCATATCTAAACTTTCCGTTTCAACTTCAATCTTTTTTAAATTAGAGTATCTTTTTCTTACAAGTTCTACAGCCCTTGTTATACTTCCTGCAGCTTTGATGTGATTGTCCTTAATCAGAATCCCATCGGAAAGGTTGAATCTGTGGTTTACTGCACCGCCCATCCTGGTTGCGTATTTTTCTAATATCCTTAGATTTGGCGTTGTTTTCCTGGTATCAAGCAAAACTGCCTTTGTTCCCTCAAGCTTTTTTACAAATTCCCTTGTAAGGGTTGCAATACCAGACATCCTTTGGATAAAATTTAGGGCAGTCCTTTCGCCTATTAAAATGTTTTTAGTTTTTCCTTTAAGTGTGCAAATTATATCTACTTTTTTAACTTCTTCTCCGTCCCTTTTAAAACTTTCAATTTCAACTTCGCCTAAAATCTCAAACACCCTTTTAAAAACGAATAGCCCTGCTAATACTCCATCCTCCTTTGCAATGAGGTTTGCTGTAGATAAAAGGTCGTCAGGGATTATCGCCTCAGTTGTTATATCCTCATAGGTAACATCTTCATTTAAGGCAGCCTGTATTAGTTTATCAATCATCGATAAATTCATCCTTAAGATCCCACCTTTTCTTTTTTAGTTCTTTTATAACAAGCCTTTTATTATCCCTTTCTAAATCTTCAACATTAATCAAATCATTTTTACAAGTCTTTATCAGCCTAATACTATCTATATTTTTATTTATATCCTCCGCAGCCCTTCTTGAAAAAACTAGCCCCTCAAGAAGGGAATTGCTGGCAAGCCTGTTTTCACCGTGGACTCCTGTGCAGGATACCTCACCTACGGCATAAAGGTTATCCATTGATGCTTTTGAAAAAAGGTTAACTTCAATTCCTCCCATAAAATAATGTTGTGCCGGGGCGACAGGGATTAAATCCTTAGTTATATCTATTCCCCTTTTTAAACATTCGTTGTATATATTAGGGAATCTATCCTTTAAGTAGGAGCTGTTAAGGTGCCTTGCACTTAAAAGGACATAGGGCTTCATTGACCTTTTTATTTCCTCTAATATCCTTAAAGAAACCTCGTCCCTTGGTAAAAGCTCGTCAACGAATCTTTCACCCTTATGGTTTAAAAGGACTGCGCCTTCCCCCCTTAGGCTTTCCGAAATTAAAAATCTTCTTTCATCCTTTTCCTCGTAAAGGGCGGTAGGGTGAAATTGGATAAACTCGATATCTTTTATTTTAACACCATGCCTTATAGCAACGGAAAGACCATCTCCCGTTAAAATCCTTTGATTGGTTGAATTTTTAAAAAGGCCTCCAATGCCACCGGTTGCAAGGATTGTAACCTTTGAATAGATATTAAGGCACTTTCCATCCTTTATAAATATCCCGCCAAGGCATCTGTTACCTTCAGATAAAATGTCTATTAGCTTCGAATTTTCATATACTTTAATATTTTTTCTTTTTAATATATTTTTAATAAGAGCTTTTGCAACGCCTTTACCTGTCCAGTCCTTAACATGAACTATCCTATTGGTGCTGTGGGCACCTTCCTTTGTAAATAAAAGCCTTCCATCGATATTGTCAAACTCCACGCCAAAATCGATGAGCCTTTTTATATTTTCCATCGATTCTTTTGCCAAAACCTTTACTGCCTCCAAATTGTTTTTGTAATTTCCAGCCCTTAGAGTGTCCTTAATGAAAGATTCTATATCCTCCTCATCCTTTGCAGTTGAAATACCTCCCTGGGCAAGATAGGTGTTGGTTTCCTTAAGCGTTGTTTTAGAAACTAATATAATATTAAGATCCCTTCTTAAATTTAACGCTGCATAAAGTCCGGCGACTCCACTTCCGACTATTAAAACATCACAACTTATCATTATATCACCTTGCAAGCATTAGCATATTTTCAAGGGCTCTTTTAGCTCCCCTTGCGATTTCTTCGTCAACATGGATTTCATATCTTGAATATAAAAGGCTCTCATAAACATCTATAAGCCTTGTTTTTTTCATGTTAGGGCAGGTTGCTGTAAGGCCTGGGATAAAAAAGTTTTTATTTGGGTTTAGTTTTTTTAAGGTGTGGATTACTCCTTCTTCAGTAGCTATAAGATAGTTTTTATAATTAGTTTTAGTGGCATAATCTATTATCTCCTTAGTGCTGCCTATAAAATCAGATATTTCCCTAACATCCCTTTCACATTCAGGGTGAGTAAGAACTACTAAATCTTTAATTTCTTCCTTCAAAGAAAGGATATGCTCTTTAGAAATTTTACGGTGTGTTGGGCAAAAACCAGTCCAAAGGATTATTTCCTTTTCTGGAACCTGTTCTTTTACAAATTCCCCAAGGTTTTTATCAGGAAGAAAAACAATTTTTTTATTTTCTATCCTTTTTATTATCCTAATAGCATTTGACGATGTTACAACAACATCGCAAAGGGCCTTAACCTCAGCGCTTGTATTTATATAGCAGACAAATGTTGCATCTGAATTTTTTTCTTTAAATCTTTTTAATTCATCAATATCCACCATCTCAGCTAAAGGGCATCCTGCATCTTTAACGGGAAGAAGGATTTTCTTGTCAGGTGATAGAATTTTAGCACTCTCAGCCATAAAGTCAACGCCGCAAAATACTATTGTCCCTTTATCTGAATCCTTTGCCACCTGACTAAGGTAAAAGGAATCGCCAACGAAATCGGCAATATCTATAACCTCAGGCCTTTGATAGTTATGGGCAAGGATTAGAGCATCCTTTTCTTCCTTAAGTTTCTTTATTTCCTCTATCATCATTACACCTTCCTTTACATCTGTATATACAATATTATATATAAGCGATACAGCAATAGCAACTTTACTTGAGTTATTTTGCCATAAAAGTTTGGTTATTTATAATATTTACAAAATATTGTTATCTATGAGATAATTTGAATAAAAGTTTATAAAGGGGATGATTTAATGTTTTTAAACCCAATAATAACCCTTATATTTTTTCTTATAAAGATCGCAATCCTATATTTTGTAATTTATCAAGCAGTTAAACGCGCAATTGAAGAAAACCTAATAAACATGGAGGATAGCATAAAAAGGGCTGTCAGGGATGTTTTAAGGGAGCAGGAATATAGAAATAATGACAACTAAAGGAGGACTAATATGGAGAGAAAATGGTGGAAGGAAGGCGTTGTTTATCAAATCTATCCAAGAAGTTTTTATGATTCAAACGGGGATGGAATTGGAGATTTAAAGGGGATAATAGAAAAGCTTGATTATCTTAAGGAGCTTGGGGTGGACATAATTTGGCTAAATCCAATATGTAAATCCCCAAATGCTGACAATGGATATGATATAAGCGACTATTATGATATTATGGATGAATTTGGAACTTTGGAGGATTTTGAAAAGCTACTTGATGAGGCACATAAAAGGGGAATCAAAATCATTATGGACCTTGTTGTAAATCACACTTCAGATGAACATATATGGTTTATAGAATCTAGAAAATCAAAGGATAATCCATATAGAGATTTTTACATATGGAGAAAAGGGAAAGACGGCAATCCGCCAAACAACTGGACATCAGCCTTTTCAGGTTCTGCATGGCAGTATGATGAAAACACCGATGAATACTATCTTCACCTATTTGCAGTAAAGCAGCCGGACCTTAATTGGGATAATGAAAATGCAAGAAAAGAAGTATACAAAATGATGAGGTGGTGGCTTGATAAGGGGATAGACGGATTTAGAATGGATGTTATAAACTTTATTTCAAAGGTTGAGGGATTTCCTTATGATTACGATGCAGAAGAAAAGGGTGAACAACCAGGCTTTAAATATTACGCCAATGGACCTAAGGTTCATGAATATCTGCAGGAGATGAATAAGGAAGTTTTATCAAAATACGATATAATGACGGTTGGAGAAACTCCAGGGGTTACTCCTGAGGTTGGAAGGCTTTATGTGGATTACGATAGAAATGAGCTTAATATGATATTCCATTTTGAACTAATGGATATAGACTCAGGTAAAAACAAATGGGATGTAAAGCCGTGGAAGCTTACTGATTTTAAAAGGATTATGTATAAGTGGTATGAAGGACTTAAGGAAAAGGGATGGAATTCAGTTTATTTAAACAATCATGACCAGCCAAGGCTTGTTTCAAGGTTTGGTGACGATAAAGAGTATAGAATAGAGTCTGCAAAGCTTCTTGCGACCTTTATCCACACTTGGCAGGGAACACCCTATATTTACCAAGGAGAAGAAATAGGAATGACAAATGTAAGATTTGAATCAATAAATGATTACAGGGATATTGAAACTTTAAATTGGTATAATGAGATGCTCCAAAAGGGTAATGACCCTAAACACCTTTTAGAGGCAATTTATAAAAAGGGAAGGGACAATGCAAGAACTCCTATGCAGTGGGATGACAGCGAAAATGCAGGATTTACCAAAGGAACACCTTGGATTAAGGTTAACCCAAATTATAAGGAGATAAACGTTAAAAAAGCCCTTGAAGATAAAAACTCGATTTTCTATTACTATAAAAGGCTAATCGAACTTAGAAAACAATACCCAGTAATAGTCTACGGTGACATAAAACTTCTATTTGAAGATGACGAAAGAATTTTTGCCTATACAAGGCATTTTGAAGATGAAAACCTATTAGTTTTTATGAATTTTTCAAAGGATGAAGTTGAGGTAAATCTTCCAAAGGATTTATTAGGAAAGGATATGAAACTTTTAATCAGCAATTATGAAAAAGAAGAATTGAAGGAAAATATGCTCTTAAAGCCTTTCGAGGCAAGGGTATATCTATTTTAGAGGTTGAAGTTTCAACCTCTTTATTTTATTATTTTAGTTATGAGAAATTTTGAATAGGAGGAAAAAGAATTGTTTAAGGCGGTTTTGTTTGATCTTGATGGAACTTTAATCGATACTAATAATCTTATTTTAGAATCCTATAAGCATACCTTTAAAAAACATTTAGATTATATTCCAAATGACAATGAAATTGTTAAATATTTTGGTGAACCCCTTAAAATAACATTGTCGAGATTTGACAGTGAAAGAATTGAAGAGATGTATAGAACGTATGTAGAATATAATGAAATGAATCACGACAGCATGGTTAAAGAGATGGATTATGCAAGGGAAACGTTGGAGGAGCTAAAAAGTAAAGGAATACTTCTTGGTGTTGTAACGTCTAAAAGAAGGATAATGGCAGAAAGAGGCCTTAGATTATTTAATCTTTTGGATTATTTTGATGTTGTAATAACTCCAGAGGATACAGTAAAGCACAAGCCAGATCCTGAACCTATTTTAAAGGCCTGTGAAAAGTTAAAATTTGAGCCAAAGGATGTATTATTCGTCGGTGATTCCAATTTTGATATCCTTTGTGGAAAAAATGCCGGCGCCAAAACATGCCTTGTAAAATATACTATGCTAGATTTAGAAGAGCTTTTAAAATTTGAACCAGATTTTGTAATAGAAGATTTAAGGGATATTTTAGAATTTTTTAAGGCACCTTAAAGGTGCCTTAAAATATCAAGTGTTATATTAAGAAAAGTGATAAGATAAAAACTGTAATTATTGTAACAATGCCCATCAAAAGTGTTGCAATTGTTTGAGTTTTATAAGCTGTATTAACATCCATTCCACCAAATTGTGATACTACCCAGAAGTAACTATCATTTGCATGGCTTACAGTCATAGCGCCTGCCCCTATTGCCATAACAACTAAGGTTTTAGCAATGTCGGAAGTAAAACCAAGTGAAGGTAATAAAGGTAGCATTAAGGCTGATGTTGTTAATAAAGATACCGTAGATGATCCTTGTGCTGTTTTAATTGCAGATGCAATTATAAATGGAAGAAATATCCCAAGATTTAACCCTGCTAAAGTTTGTCCTAAATAATCACCAACTTTTATTTCTTTAATAACATTTCCTAAAGAACCTCCAGCTGCTGTAATTATTAAAATTATAGCTGAATCTTTCATTGCTTCTCCAATCCATTTATTTAAAGTTTCAGAATTTAAATTAGGTAATAATAAGAATGCAAAGAACATACCAATAAGTAAAGCGTTTACTGGTGTTCCAAGGAAAACAAATAACTTAAAAATAAAACCTTGCCCGAATGGTTCACCTGGAAACTTAGCAACTGAACCAAGAGCCATTAATATTATTGGAACAACAATGGGTGCAAATGATTTCCAAGCACTTGGAAGTATGCCAAATTTTTTCATAACTTCTTCGTAATTTATATCTTCTTCAATATTTGCTTTATATTTTGATGCGACTTTATTTGCAAAAATATTACCAGTTATTATTGCAGGGATAGCGACAAGCATACCTATTATAATTACTAATAATAAATTATCGAGTTTCAAATTAGACGCTGCTGCAATTGGTCCAGGTGTTGGAGGAACTAATACATGAGTTGCATACAATCCAGTTGATAGAGCTATTGACATAGCAACTAATGAGGTTTTAGTCTTTTTAGCCAAAGCTTTATTTAATGATGAAAGTATAACAAATCCGCTATCACAGAAAACTGGAATTGAAACAATATAGCCAATGATGCTCATAGCAATTGTAGGTCTTTTTTCACCAACGAGTTTTATAATTGTCTCTGCCATTTTAATTGCTGCTCCTGATTTTTCAAGAATTGTTCCAATGATAACACCAGCAATGATTACTATTCCTATGTTTGTTAATGTGTTACCAAATCCTTGGGTTATAATTGCTGCGATTTTATCTGATGGTATAAATGCTGCAAATGCCAAAAGATATGATGTGAGAATAAGAGAAAGAAATGGATTGAGCTTGAACTTTGCTGTAGTGATTACAATAAACAAGATAGCTAGAAAAAGGATGAATACTAAATACGGACCTGACATTAAAAACCCCCCTTTATTTTTAAGCCTTAACGGCTTTAATTAACCTAAAAATCCTTTCAGATGTTTTAATTAATAATTCAGGCGCTGTTATAAGTGCATCATCAAGTTCCATTGGTTTATCAATAATTGAAAAAATACTATTAATCCCCATGCTATATAATTCTTGATTATCTTCAACTGAACCAGCTATTACAATTAAAGGTTTATTATATTTTTGACACAATTTTGCAACTCCGGCAATTGTTTTGCCAAATACTGTCTGATAATCTATCTTACCTTCACCTGAAATAACAATATCACTTTGTTTTATTTTTTCTTCTAGTTGAAGTGTTTCAATAACAATTTCAACACCACGTTTAAGCTTAGCGTTTAAAAAAGCTAAAAGTCCAGCACCAAGTCCACCTGCAGCACCAGAACCAGGTATGTCTATAATTTTTTTGTTGTATTTTTTTTCTAACAAAATTCCATATGATTTTAGTCCAGAATCCAAAATTTCAATCATTTCTTTTGTTGCACCTTTTTGAGGGCCAAACACTCTTGATGCTCCTTTATCACCAATTAAAGGATTATTAACATCACAAGCTACTATAAATTCACATTCTTTTATTCTTTCATCAATATTAGTATCATCTATTGAGTATATTTTAATTAATTCCTTACCGCCGAATTCAATTTCATGATTAAATTTGTCATAAAATTTAACTCCAAGAGCCATAGCCATACCTATTCCACCATCGTTAGTAGCACTGCCACCGATACCGATAATAAATTTTCTGCACCCTTTATCAAGTGCGTCTTTTATAAGCTGACCTGTTCCATATGTTGTTGTTAACATTGGATTTCTTTCTTCTTGATTCAAAAGATACAATCCTGAAGCTGCAGCCATTTCAATTACTGCTGTTTTTGCATCTCCTAATATTCCATAAAAACTTTCTATATCACGCATTAAAGGATCTTTAGCAATTGTTTTAATTATTTTTCCGCCTGTTGCGTCTACTAAAGATTCAACTGTTCCTTCGCCACCATCAGCCATAGGAACCTTTTCGATTTTTGCTTCAGGATAAACTTTCAATATTCCTTTTTCAATATTTTCAGCAACTTTTAATGCAGACAAACTTCCTTTAAATTTATCGGGAGCTATTAATATACGCATACTACCACCACCGTAATATATTGTATTTAAAAATTTATTTTTTTAAAATATTCAAAAAGCATAATATTGTAAGCTAAAAGTTTTATTTATTTTAGACTAATATAACAAAATCCCCTTATGGGGATAATTCATATATCATTATAGCTATATATAATTTCATACATTCGCTTGGAATTGTTATGTCAATGTCAAATTCATCTTTAATCTTATTTATTCTATATATAACGGTATTTCTGTGAACATATAAATTTTTAGAAGTTTTATCAATATTCATTCCACTTTCAAAATATATCTTAACTGTTTTAATTAATTTTTTGTGTTTATCATTTAAAATATTAGTATAATCTTTTAAGTATAAATTTTTGTTCATTTCATTTAAATCATTTAATAATAGCTCAATAGAATAATTATTATAACTTAATATTTCTTTGTTGATTTTTCTTCCTATATCGATTAATTTGTTTGCAATTAAAAATGACACATAATAATCTGAAAGACTATTGCAAGTTGGTCCAATGCCAAAAATAAACTTAAGCTTGAATTTTGATATCATTTCACTTTGCACATATTTACAAAAAGAATAAGCATCTTTATGACTAGAAACTATTAAAAATCTATCCTCGTTAAAGTTGAAAACTACATCATTAATTTCAAGTTTTTTTCTTAAAAAATCAACTATATTTTCCTTTAATTCTTGAACCTCTACTTCTTTTAAGTTATTAGTGTAAATAAATTCGCTAAATCCAATTATATCAGCAACAATTAATGTTTTTTCTCTATTAATATCAAATCCAATCAATTCTGCACGACCTTTAAGTATTTCAAGTTCATCTTCTTTTATGTTTTTATTATTAATTAATTCTTTAATAAAACTTACAATTGCTCTAAAGTGTAATGTTTCATATTTTTTGTTTTCATATTCTTGAATCATAAGTTCAACCAATTCTTTTATTATTTTTCCATATCCTATTATTTCATTAGGTTCGCCTGTTATACCAACTACTACAATTACTTCGTTATTATAAAATATTGGTATATTAATTCCTTTTTTTGTTCCTTTATAAAAATCGATATTTTTATCATCAATTATAACATCGATTTTTTTTAATGCTGCAATTTTTGCACCTTCATGAATTGTTCCAATCCTACTTGAATCACCAGATGCAATAATTATTCCCGATGTATCCATAATATTTATATTTTTACCCAGAATGTTTATAAGCTTATTTACAATTTTTTGATAATCTTCATTGCTTAACATTTTTATCCCCCTAATTTAAAATTAAAAATTAAGGTTTATTAAAATACTTTAGATAATAATATTTTAAATAAACAATAAAAATGTTTAAAGGGAAAAATTAGTTAATGTAGAAAATATTAAATAGATAAATTTTAAATTTTATAGAAGGTGAAGGATATGGATAAATATTTATGCGGTATTGACCTTGGGGGAACCAAAATAAATACCATATTAATGACTAATGAAGGGGAAATAATTTCCACTTATACCCTACCAACTTTAGCCCATGAAGGCCCTGAAAAAGTTATTCAAAGAATGAAGGAAACGTTATATAAAGTATTAAAAGATGCTGAAATTAATATTTCAGATTTAGAAGGTATAGGGGTGGCATCGCCGGGACCGTTAGATGCAAAAAAGGGAATTGTTTTAAATCCTCCAAATCTACCAGGATGGAGTGATATTCCTTTAGCTAAAATATTAGAGGATGAGTTTAAAAGGCCTATAAAGCTTCAAAACGATGCCAACTGTGCTGCTCTAGCTGAATACTTTTTTGGTGCTGGCAATGGGACAAAAAATTTTGTGTATATAACTTTAAGCACAGGAATAGGCGGAGGAGCAATAGTAGATGGTAAACTATATGATGGGGCAAACTCCAACGCAGCAGAATTTGGACATGCAAGTATAAATTTTGACGGTGAAATGTGCCACTGCGGAAACTACGGTTGTTTTGAAATGTATGCATCGGGAACAGCCCTTGCAAAATTTGCAGAGGGAGAAATAGAAAAGGGAAGAGAAAGCGTTATAAAAGATATAGCAAAGGATAGAAAAATAACTGCAAAGGATGTTTTTGAAGGCTACAAAATTGGGGATAATTTAGCAAGGGAGCTTATTGAAAGGGAAGCCTTTTATCTTGGTGTTGGAATTGCAAATATAATTATGAATTACAATCCAGAGGTTTTAGCAGTAGGCGGGGGAGTTTCCAATGGTTTTGATATACTTTATACTATAATGATTAAAACAATAGAGGAAAGATGTTATAAGGCAAGTTTTAAAGCATGCAAAATTGTAAAGGCAGAACTTGGCCAAAATTCTGGTGCAATTGGTGCTGCCCTTTTAAATATTAATTTTTGAAAAATTAAAAAAATTTTATTGACTTTGGGCTAAAATCGTATTATTATTAATTTCAAATTATATAAAAGCCAAAATCAATGCGTGAAAGAAGTAGGCATAGTTGGTAGTTACAGCGAGTTGGGGATGGTGGAAGCCCGATACGATCCATTATGCTGAATGGGTTCACAAGATGCAGGGTGAAATAAAGTAGCCCGCGCCGGATTTCCCACGTTACAGGGATAGGATGTGTTGGCATCCGAAAAAGATGAGCATTTTGCTCAATTTAGGTGGCACCGCGAAGGCACTTCGCCCTAAAAAGGGTTAAGTGCCTTTAATTTTTTTAAGGGGGTTCAATTATGAAAAGGGAAAAGTTTTCTTCAAGTTTGGCGGTTTTTTTGGCTACATTAGGTTCTGCTATAGGTTTAGGCAATATATGGAGATTTCCATATATTATCGGAATGAATGGAGGAGGCGCATTTTTATTTGTTTATTTGATATGCGTTTTAATAGTTGGAATCCCTGTTATGATAAGCGAATTTTTCATAGGAAGAAAAACAAGATTAAATCCTGTTTTAGCCTTTGAAAAGCTTGGAGGGAAAAAATGGAGAATAGTAGGTTACATGGGTATTTTAGCCTCCCTATTAATCATGTTTTTCTATAGTGCTGTGGCGGGATGGGTTTATTCCTATACATTCAAAAGTTTAATTGGAAAATTTAATGGAGTTACATTAGAATCCTCAAGGGATATATTTATAAATATGATAACAAGCCCTAAAGACGTTATCCTATGGCAATTAACTGCTCTTTTAGTAGTCGCCATAATACTTATGATGGGAGTCAAAGGAGGAATAGAAAGGGCAACAAAATTATTAATGCCTGTCCTATTTATCCTGATTTTAATTTGTGACATAAGAGCATTGACTTTAGAAAACTCATACGAGGGAATCAAATTTTTGTTTGCTGTAGATTTTTCAAAGCTCAAGTCAAGCAGCATATTAACCTCCTTAGGACTCTCGTTTTTTAAGCTATCTTTAGGTGTGGGGACAATGATAACCTATGCAAGTTACTTTACTGATGATAATGATTTAATGTCAACATCTTTAAACGTTGCATTATCAGATACATTAATATCCCTTCTTGCAGGGCTTGCGATATTTCCAACAGTTTTTGCTTTTAAAATGGAACCATCCTATGGTCCAGGGCTATTGTTTATAACAATTCCGCTTATATTTTCAAAATTACCCTTTGGGAACGTTCTTTTATTTATGTTTTTCTTATTAACGTCTATTGCGGCAACAACTGCAATGCTCTCCTTAGTTGAAGTTTCAGTTGCATATCTTATAGAAGTTAAAAAAATAGATAGAAGAAAAAGCGTTTTAATTACTACTATCTTCATTGTATTATTTGGAAGTTTAGCAGCTCTTTCGGTTGAAGGAAATGTTTTATCAAATGTAAAGCTTTTAGGAAGGACTATTTTTGATATATTCGACTATTTATCCTCTAACATTCTCTTGCCATTAGGTGGAATTTTGATTTCTGTTTTTGTTGGATATTTTGCAAGATCTGAAGAAGTTTTTTTAGAAATGTCAAAAGGAAATGGGAATAAAAACATAATTTACATCAAGGGCGTATTATTCGTTTTAAAATTTATAACACCGATTTTGATATTAGTGATATTTGTTAGGGGATTATTTTAAAGTTTTAAGACAAGTTTAATTAATAAATTTTTATGTTATGTGATATAAATTACATTTTTAACCATAGAAAGTGCTATAATAAAATCAAAACCAATAAAAGTAGTAAGGTTTTGGAGGGATTTTTAATGAGTGAACAATTTATAAAAAACATTGAGCATAAGGCAATACTTGAAATGGAAAGTCTTGTTCAATATCAAGAGGGGACGGTTGTTAGTAGAACCTTAGCCCAAAGCAAAGCCCACAGTGTTACTTTATTTGCCTTTGACAAGGGGGAGGAAATTTCAGCCCATTCTGCTCCGGGAGATGCCCTTGTATATGTTTTAGATGGTGAAGCAGAAATTACAATTGGAGATGAAAAGTTTTACTTAAAGAAGGGCCAAACAATAGTAATGCCAGCCAATATTCCCCATGCCCTCTTTGCAAAGGAAAGGTTTAAAATGCTTCTTATAGTGATTTTCCAATAATTATTAAAAAAGGGTTGTTTCAAGATTTTGAAACAACCCTTTTAAAAATTATTTTGCAATTTTAAGCTTTAGTTTAAATAGGTCTTCTTCAGTTTGATGTTCTTTATGCTTAAGGAAAATTATATCTTCAGTCATGTTTTCCAGTTTCATATAAATTTCAGTATGTCTTGTAGCGTTTATGGCTTCTATATCATTAATTTTCTTTTCAATATTATCGAGTTTTTCAATGACTTTTGTAAGTTGAACTTCTACATTTTCTACTCTTTGTTCTAATTTTATTTGGTTAGCCTTAAGGTCGGCGATGTCGCTTTGCATTTGTGTTTGATTAGCCTTAAGATCGTTAATGTCTTTTTGCATTTGAGCCTGGTTAGCCTTAAGGTCGGCGATGTCGCTTTGCATTTGTGTTTGATTAGCCTTAAGATCGTTAATGTCTTTTTGCATTTGAGCCTGGTTAGCCTTAAGGTCGGCGATGTCGCTTTGCATTTGTGTTTGATTAGCCTTAAGATCGTTAATGTCTTTTTGCATTTGAGCTTGGTTAGTCTTAAGGTCAGCGATGTCGCTTTGCATTTGTGTTTGATTAGCTTTAAGATCGGCAATGTCGTTTTGTATTTGTTTTTGGTTAGCTTTAAGATCAGCGATGTCGCTTTGCATTTGAGCTTGAACATTTTCTATTTTATCGAGTTTTTCTAATATCAAATTTAATATTTTTTCCATTAATCCTTCACCTCCAAAGAGCTATTTTTATTATACAATAAATATTCAATTTTAGAAATAAGCTTATTTCTTTGATAGTGTCAAGATATTGTAGGTTAATTTTTATAGACAACCCCTTAAATTAGCTAGTTTCAAGGCGTTTGTTAAATTTAAAAAACTTAAATTATATTTTCATATTTTATTGATTTTAATATCCTGTAAATTGGCGTTACTTTCCCTATGTTCAATATCGTTATATTATTCATAACTTCACGTGAAGATTTATTTATCTTTCTTATCGCTTCTTTTATTTTCTTCTTACTTACCTTGAAGGCTTTTTCATCTTCCTTAAACACACTTATTTCCCTTAAATTTCCTCCATTCTTGCTAAAT
>NZ_JAUONW010000021.1:0-4203 GCF_030546345.1 Caloramator sp. CAR-1 | reverse complement strand
GTTTAAGGAAGATGAAAAAGCCTTCAAGGTAAGTAAGAAGAAAATAAAAGAAGCGATAAGAAAGATAAATAAATCTTCACGTGAAGTTATGAATAATATAACGATATTGAACATAGGGAAAGTAACGCCAATTTACAGGATATTAAAATCAATAAAATATGAAAATATAATTTAAGTTTTTTAAATTTAACAAACGCCTTGAAACTAGCTAATTTAAGGGGTTGTCTATAAAAATTAACCTACAATATCTTGACACTATCGGATTAAAGATGCAAATGGAAGGAGTTATTGATTAAGAATATAATTTAACTTTTATTTTAAGAGCTTATATAGGCTCTTTTTTATTTTGTATTATGCTTTTCTACATAATATTTTTTACAGTAAAAATGTCGAATAAAGTAAATTAATATAATATTGTGCAATGATGTGTAATATTATATAATGAAATTTGTGTGATTTTAAATAATAATAAAATATAACTTAAAATCACGTTTAAATTTCACAAAAGGTGTAAGTTGGATGGGAGGGAAAACTATGAAGCAAACTAAAGAAAGTAAAAAAACTAGGCAAGGGTCTATAAAAACGATGATATTTGTTATTCCTTTAATTATTGTGTTGGTTGGGGAAATATTAATAGGAGCTATATCAACATATATAATGAGAGAAAGTATACTTAATGAAATGAGAAGAAATGGCTTTATTATTTTGCAACAAGTAATAGATAGGATCGAAGATAGCCATAAATCTTTAGCTAGCTTAAATGATTCAATGGAAGAAAAATTATATATTAAAAAGTATCAAGAGATTGTTGATGACTTGGGGAAAGAAGAAAATATAGTATATGCTTTGTTTATTGACAAGAATTTAAGAGCAGTAGCCCACAGTAATAAAGAAAGAATAGGAATTGAGCTTAGCGATGAAGGTAGCAAAACAGCAGCAGTAGATGGAAAGCCTTATAGTTCTATATATTTTTATGAGGCTAAAAAAGTAAAGGTTTATGATGTCTTGTTACCTGTTTTTATTGATGGTAAACATATTGGAGCAGTAAATATTGGTTTTTCTATGGAAAAGGTTCAAGCAGCGATAAATAAAAATATAATGATTTTTATTGTAGTAGGGCTTATAGTTTTTGGATTGATGGCTATAGCTTTATATATTTCGTCAAATACTTTAATTAAAGCAATTTATAGATTAAAAGAAAAAATGCAGGTTATAGCATCAGGCGATTTAACGATTAGCACAATCAATGAAAATTATAAAAGAAATGACGAAATTGCTCAAATGGGAATTGCGATGGACAATATGATAAACAATATGAGGGAAATTATTGCAAGTGTTAAGGATAAATCAAGGGATTTAAGTATCAGTTCAAATTCCCTTTCAGCAACTTCAGAAGAAATGGCGTCATCATCGCAGGAACTTGCAAGGACGATGCAACAAGTTGCCGCAGGAGCATCAACACAGGCTAATGATTTACAGGATATTGTAAATCTAATGGGTAGATTGACTAACAATATAGAAAATGTGTATAAGGAACTTCAGAATGTAAAAAATGAAACGAACACAACAACAGATAGAGCAAACCACGGCAAAAAGGAAATGGATAAGCTTGTTAAATCTATAGAAGAAATAAGAAATGCCTTTGAAGTTGTTGTTACAAAAGTTAGCAACCTAACAAACTCAGTAAAACAGATAAGCAATATAACTGATGTAATAACTTCAATATCAGAACAAACAAATCTTTTAGCATTAAATGCAGCGATTGAAGCAGCAAGGGCAGGAGAAGCAGGAAGAGGATTTGCAGTTGTTGCTGATGAGGTAAGAAAGCTGGCAGAAGAGTCTAAAAAGTCGACAAGTGAGATAGTTGAGCTTGTTGAGTCAATACAATTAGATACTGAGGAAGTTATAAATACATCTAATGAAGTTGAAAGCTTTATAAAATCCCAAACAAGCTCTGTAGAAAATACCGTTGGAGCATTTGCTGAGATTCTAGAATCTATTGAAAATATTGCACCACTAATGAATAAGACATATGAAGCTATGGATGAGATAGTAAAATCAAAGGATGAAGTATTATCAAAACTTGAAACAGTAAGTGCTATTACTCAGGAAAATAGTGCAGCTTCAGAAGAAGTCGCAGCATCTTCAGAAGAACTTTCAGCATCCTCTGAAGAAGTTGCGGCAACTGCTCAAAATTTAAATACAATGGCAAAGGACTTGGATGAAATTGTAAGCAAATTTAAAGTATAAAGCTGTGCAGTAAGGTGTTACCTTACTGCCTTAAATTTATAAACATAATGGGGGGATTCTGTTGGATTCATTAGCTTCCAGGACATATCAGAACGTTTTTATAGAAAGTAAAGAAGAATTAAAAAATATACTTCAAAATATTAATGGAAAATCAATTATTGTTGCATATATTGATATTGATAATTTTAAATATATTAATGATATTTATGGTTATGAGATAGGAGATCGGATAATCATTAATTTAGGACTTAAACTAATAGATATTGGAAAAGGCTCATTTGAGGTCTTCAAGCTTAATGCTGATGAGTTTATTTTGGTTTTTAAAAATTACTCAATGAATAGAGTAACAAAAATTATTGATAAAGTAATTAAAATTTGTAAGGAATTATATATATTTGAAATGAAAGAGATAATTACAAACATAAGCGTAGGAATATATGAAGTTCAAACTAAAGAAGAATTAAATGAAATCTTAAGAAAAGCAGAACTTGCAATGCATTTTTCAAAAATTAATGGAAAGTCAAGATTTACGATATATACTAAAGAGATAGAAGAATATATGAAAAGAAAAACAAGGTTGATTATAGAGTTAAAAAAGGCAATAAATAATGATGAATTTTATGTATTATATCAACCAATCTATAATTTGAAAGAAAAAAAGATAAAAAAGGTTGAAGCACTTGCAAGATGGAAAAATGATACTTTAGGAGAAGTATCGCCAGCAGAATTTATCCCTGTTTTAGAAGAATTGGGTATGATTAATGAATTTGGTATTTTGATAGTAGAAAAGATATTTAAACAAATAAAAAAATGGAAGGAAGACAATCTAGATATAAATGTTAATATTAATATATCACCTTTGCAGTTAAAATATTTTCATAAGAATGGCGAACTTAACATTCTGAAAGATAGATATCAAATAGATTTTAAAAGAATAACCTTTGAGCTGACAGAAGGACAACTTAAGGATTTAGATGAAGAAGATAAAAATACTTTAATGGGTTTAAAAGAAATGGGAGCTAAGATATCATTAGATGATTTTGGAAGAGGGTATTCTCAGCTATTTAATTTGTTTACCTTACCCATAAATGAAATAAAGGTAGATAGGGATATTATAAAATCTATAGAAGATGATTATAGAACGAGAAAGATGCTTGAATGCTTTATCAGATTAACAAAGGAATTTGGCTATGATATAGTAGGCGAAGGAGTAGAAACAAAAAGTCAATTGATTTTATTAAATGAGATGGGATGTAACTGTATTCAGGGCTATTATATTAGTAAACCTATAAGTGGAGCAGAAGTTTTAGATTTGGTTAATAAAAATACGTTAATAGAAGTATAATAGTTTTCGGGTGATACTATGAATAACTTAAGCATAAATATAAAGCCTGAATTTTTGTTGTTTTTACCTAAAGATAAAAAGTTTTTAGAAGATGAAGTTAACTTAGCTTTATCGATTTTACTATTTATAAGAAATAAAGTTACATTAGCAAAGGCGGCAGAATTAGCGGGTAGAAGTTTAGAAGAATTTATAGAAATTTTAAAAGAGCATGAGATTCCATGGGGTGAATATACCGAAGAACAATATGAAAAAGATCTTGAGACTATAAAGTATTTAACTAAAGAGTAACAGAAGTCGCCCACTTCTATAAGTGGGTGATGAATGTTGATTGATAAATTCTTTTTTATGATATAATCAGTATTACAGGAAGGAGGTGTAATTTTGCTAAAGGCTTATAAATACAGGATATATCCAACAAAAGAACAAGAAGAATATTTTGCTAAAGTATTTGGTTGTGTAAGATTTATATACAACAAAATGCTACATGACAAAATAGAATACTATAAAAAAACAGGAGAAATGCTAAACAATACACCTGCACAATATAAAAAAGAATATCCGTTTCTAAAGGAAGTAGATAGTCTTGCACTTTCCAACGCACAACTTAA
>NZ_JAUONW010000020.1:0-2935 GCF_030546345.1 Caloramator sp. CAR-1 | reverse complement strand
TGCGACCGTACTCCCCAGGCGGAGTGCTTAATGTGTTAACTGCGGCACGGAAGGCTACGCCTCCCACACCTAGCACTCATCGTTTACAGCGTGGACTACCAGGGTATCTAATCCTGTTTGCTCCCCACGCTTTCGTGCCTCAGCGTCAGTTACAGTCCAGAAAGCCGCCTTCGCCACTGGTGTTCCTCCCGATCTCTACGCATTTCACCGCTACACCGGGAATTCCGCTTTCCTCTCCTGCACTCTAGCTCCCCAGTTTGAAGTGCAGTTCCTGGGTTGAGCCCAGGGATTTCACACCTCACTTAAGAAGCCGCCTACGCACCCTTTACGCCCAGTAATTCCGGACAACGCTCGCCACCTACGTATTACCGCGGCTGCTGGCACGTAGTTAGCCGTGGCTTCCTCCTCCCTTACCGTCACTTTCTTCGTCAGGGAAGACAGAGCTTTACAACCCGAAGGCCTTCTTCGCTCACGCGGCGTCGCTGCGTCAGGGTTTCCCCCATTGCGCAATATTCCCCACTGCTGCCTCCCGTAGGAGTCTGGGCCGTGTCTCAGTCCCAGTGTGGCCGACCACCCTCTCAGGCCGGCTACCCATCGTCGCCTTGGTGAGCCGTTACCTCACCAACTAGCTAATGGGCCGCGGGCCCATCCCAAGGCGGATTACTCCTTTGGCTTATGCATCATGCGATACACAAGCTTTATGCGGTATTAGCAGGCCTTTCGACCTGTTATCCCCCTCCTTGGGGTAGGTTACCCACGTGTTACTCACCCGTCCGCCGCTAAGACACCTTGGATTGCTCCTTGGCATCTCCGCTCGACTTGCATGTGTTAGGCACGCCGCCAGCGTTCGTCCTGAGCCAGGATCAAACTCTTATGTTTAAATCCTTAGCTTCCTCTAAAATTACTGCTGGTCGCTTCGCCACTGTTCAGTTTTCAAAGGTCAAACGACATTTTATATTATAACAACCTCTCAATATAATGTCAAGAGGTTTTTTGCTTATCATCAACGACATTGTGTATATTACCATGCTTTAATTGCTTTGTCAATGGAATTTTTGTCCTGAAACCTTAAACAAAAAATAAAATGGCTCCACGGAGAGGACTCGAACCTCCAACCCTCCGGTTAACAGCCGGATGCTCCACCATTGAGCTACCGTGGAACGCTTACACAAAATATTATAGCAGATTTTTTTCTGTTTGCAATACCTTTTTATAAAAAATTGTCCTTTATCCCTATAAATATAATCTAGAATATCCCCATATTTCACTTGCTTTTCAAAGTCTCGGCCCTTTATTGACAAGCTATAAACATGATGTTTAAGGTTAGACTAGCACGCACATTAAAATTCAATCCCTTATAGGTAGGCTATAAACTCACTTTCCAGCTCTTTACAAACTCTATCCACAGTATGTTTCAATCCCTTATAGGTAGGCTATAAACCAACAAGCAGAAGAAATTATTGAGCCATTTTTAAAAAGTTTCAATCCCTTATAGGTAGGCTATAAACGTATTTTAGGATCTTCAAAAATATCTTTAAATTCTTGGTTTCAATCCCTTATAGGTAGGCTATAAACTAAATTGCCGAAAAGAGTGTGATGTGTATGAAAAAAGTTTCAATCCCTTATAGGTAGGCTATAAACATTGTTAAACGTAAATGCATACATAATAGGGAAAATGTTTCAATCCCTTATAGGTAGGCTATAAACTGAAATAAGTTTGTTAACCTTACTTCATCGTTTAGATGAAGGTTTCAATCCCTTATAGGTAGGCTATAAACAGAGTTCAAAAGAAAATAATTTGGGTTAGGAGGGGAGTTTCAATCCCTTATAGGTAGGCTATAAACAGTTATATTATCAATTTCTGGAACTACTATTACAAGTTTCAATCCCTTATAGGTAGGCTATAAACGTTCAAAGTTTATGACGATTTGTTCGGAAATGACGAGTTTCAATCCCTTATAGGTAGGCTATAAACCGTATTTTATAGGTGCGGATAAGGGTGGATGGGATGGTTTCAATCCCTTATAGGTAGGCTATAAACGGTTAAAACAGTTCAAACACAGCCACAGCAAACCGGTTTCAATCCCTTATAGGTAGGCTATAAACTTTGAAAGTATATATAATGAGCTGCAAAGCAGCTTAAGTTTCAATCCCTTATAGGTAGGCTATAAACGCAAAGGATATATAGCTTTTTTAATACCAATGAAAAAAGTTTCAATCCCTTATAGGTAGGCTATAAACAAAGTCCTTGGCCATTATACCACCTTTCGATCTATAGTTTCAATCCCTTATAGGTAGGCTATAAACTGAGTATGGCATTCTCTGCAAACATAGACTAGATTGTTTCAATCCCTTATAGGTAGGCTATAAACATCACAATGCATTTGCATATATAAAACGTGATGAATGTTTCAATCCCTTATAGGTAGGCTATAAACCCGTTCAATACTTATTATAACTGGGTTTGAAGATTTTGTCAATTGTGAATATTTTGTTAGATAGTGTCAAGATATTGTAGGTTAATTTTTATAGACAACCCCCTAAAATGTTTAAAATCAAGACTTTCGTAAACTTTTAAACTTTAAATTATATTTTCATATTTAATTGATTTTAATATCTTATACATTGGCGTTACTTTTCCAATATTTAATATTGTTATATTATTTATTCCTTCTCGTGAAGAATTATTTATTCTTTTAATTGTTTCTTTTATCTTCTTTTTATTTAATCTAAATGTTTCAATATCTTCCTTGTATATACTTATTTCCCTTAAATTGCCTCCATTCCTGCTAAATACCCTTAGCTTTGCCATTATCTTTAATCCCTCTTTACTCCATCCTAATGGCCTACTGCTTAATCTCGCTGATAATACATGGCTTATATGCCCTTCTGCACTGCATCCTATTACATCCTCGTCCTCTTTATATATTACTAT
>NZ_JAUONW010000002.1:0-3691 GCF_030546345.1 Caloramator sp. CAR-1 | reverse complement strand
GGACGAACCTCTGGTGCACCAGTTGTCATGCCAATGGCACAGCTGGGTAGCCAAGTTCGGAAGGGATAAGCGCTGAAGGCATCTAAGCGCGAAGCCCACCCCAAGATGAGATTTCCCACGCGGAAGCGGTAAGACCCCTGGAAGACTACCAGGTAGATAGGCCAGAGGTGTAAGCGTCGTAAGGCGTTTAGCTGACTGGTACTAATAGGTCGAGGGCTTGATCTTATTGTGCAGTTTAATCCGGTGGTAATGGAGGTAGGGAAACACCCGTTCCCATTCCGAACACGAAGGTTAAGCCTACCTACGCCGATGGTACTAGGCTGGAGACGGCCTGGGAGAGTAGGTGACTGCCGGGTAACAACTTAAACTTAAGTGCCAGGCACTTAAGTTTAAGATTTTGGCCCCTTGGTCAAGTGGTTAAGACACCACCCTTTCACGGTGGTAACAGGGGTTCGAATCCCCTAGGGGTCACCAAGTTTAATATTAAAAGGAGAAGGTTTATGCCTTCTCCTTTTGTGTCTTTAAGAAATTTATGTAATTTTTTCTAATGGGGGAATTTGTTATGCAAAACTTAAGAGAAATTATGATGTCTATAATTGCAGGAATGATTGTAGGATTTATTTTCTCAAAATTGTTGCTACCCATCCCTGCCCCTCCAAATATACCAGCTTTCATGGGGATATTTGGTGTTTGGCTTGGTGCAATTGTAGTAGATAAGATAGGGGGCTTGAGAGCATGAAGGTAATAATATTATCTATTTTAGCTGGTATGATATTAGGAGCGATTTTTAAAAAGCTTAGACTTCCCTTACCAGCACCAGCTACATTATCAGGAGTTTTAGGAGTTTTAGGAGTTTTACTAGGAAGTATGTTGGCAGGGTTATTTTAAAAAGAGCTGTCGTTATGACAGCTCTTTTTGCATATAAAGGTTATCGTAGATAAAATAATATGAGTCTATCAGATATTGAACTTTATATTTTTTAGACAGTTTATAAAGAAATTTCTTTGCTTTATAAAATTCTTTTTTATTCACTAGTTCAAAAAACTTATTTTCTTCCTTTACTGTTGCTTCGTCTTTAAAATAACCCCATATGTGAAGTAGTGTGTTCTTAAAGTTCCCTTCATTAAAAGGTGATAAAAGGGCCTCATCGATTTTATTATAAAACTTTTCTGCGTCATAGGTTGTATTTAATATTTTGCTACATTCTTTATACAAACTATAGTTTTTTTCCATGACAAGATATTTATATTTTGCCCATTCATTGTAAAGTTCGCTTTTGCTACCTGAAATTAGACATATACATTTTATTGCTGATATATTTTTATCCTTGGTTTCTAACATTATGTCTGGATCAAACTCTTTTATTGTATTATAAAATTCTAAGAATTTAGCCGTTTCAATAAATTCAGAGTGGGAACCTGTTTTTTTAATACGGGACTGCTCAGAGTAATGGATTTTGATATTTCCATCTTCCCTTTTCCATGTTTTTTTTGCTAACGATAAAATTTCTTTTAAATCCCTATCTACAGGATTTATAAGGTGGTGAAAATAATCAAATACAATGGGAATATTTAGAGCGTCAGATGCATAAAGCACATCATCGAAGTTAAAAATCCTCTCATCGTTTTCTATTACAAGTCTTTTTTTGGCTGATTCAGATAACATCTTAAAATTTTTAATAAACCTTTTAATTGATTCCACCTTATCGTTATATCCTCCCCCTAAATGGAGAACGATTTTATGGGAATAATCTAAACTTAGAGAATCTAAAAATTGGGTGTGGTATTCTATATCTTTAATTGCTCTTTTAACTATTTCTTCGGATGGAGAATTTAAAACTGTATATTGACCAGGATGCATAGAAACTCTAATTTTATTTTTTTTAATGAAAATTCCTATATCCTCTAATTGATTTTTAAATATTTTTTGCCATAGGATATTGTTAATGCTGTGACTTCCAAATGGAATGATGTCTGAGCTTATTCTAAATAGATATATATTATTTTGAATGTTGTATTCTAAAATATTTCTAAGATCTTCAAGGTTAAGGTTTGTTATTTCTAAAAATTTTTCACTTGAAAAGTTTTTAAGAGACATTTTTCTATTGGTGGACCAATCAACTCCTAAAGGGATACAAGCATATCCTATTTTCATGGTTATCCTCCTGATCGTAATGGTGTTAATCAAATTATAATTATAAAGCCTAAGGTATGTAAATATGAAAGTCATATACAAAAGTAGACGCTTATTGTTATCAATTGAGAATATATATTATAAAAAATAATAGTTGATAAATTATGATTTATTGCATATAATAGCAATATGACTATATTTTCAATTGAAAAGGAAGTGAAAATATGGATAGAGAAAAGATAGGAACAAAAACATCATGGATAACTATTTTTATAAATACTGCTTTATGTATTTTTAAGTTACTTGCAGGTTTTGTAGGCAAAAGTAGTGCTATGGTTGCAGATGGAGTCCATACGCTTTCTGATATTTTAGCTACATTTATAGTGATATTAGGATTAAAGATATCCTCTAGGGAGGAAGATGAAAAGCATCCCTATGGACATGAAAAGTTCGAACCTGTATTTGCAAAGATAATTAGTATTGTATTAATTATCACTGGATTTTTAATTGGATATGAGGGAATTAAAAAATTAGTATCTGGGGAAATAGCAGTTCCAGGGCAAATTGCTTTGATGGCTGCCTTAATTTCTATCATAGTCAAAGAAGCAATGTATTGGTATACAATCATTGTTGCAAGAAAAATAAAAAGCATATCTATGGAGGCGGATGCTTGGCACCACCGTTCGGATGCTTTCTCTTCAGTTGGAACTTTTGTTGGTATATTTGCAGCAAGGCTGGGATATAAGTTTTTTGATCCATTAGCTGCTGTTGTAGTTAGCTTTTTTATAATTAAAGTAGGAGTGGATTTTTATCTTAGAGCTACAAAGGAATTAGTGGATGAAGCTGTTGATAGGGAAACGATTGAAAAGATTAAAAGGGTAGTTTTAGAGGTTGAAGGTGTAAAGGGGATTCAGGATTTAAAAACAAGGATATTTGGACATAAAGTTTATGTTGACCTAGAGATATATGTGGATGAAAGATTGACTGTAAAGGAAGGTCATGATATAGCTCAAAGAGTGCACGATGCCCTTGAAGAGGAAGTAGATTGCATTAAACATTGTATGGTCCATATTGAGCCTGCAAAATAGCATTGCTATTCAACTAAACCTGGAGTATCCATATTAGAAATTTAAAGATTTATAAAGAAAAATAAAGTTATATTAATATAAATTCAAGTAATTACGTCTCGCTGAAATGAAGCTATATATCTCTCATGATAATATATAACATGTCGTCGCGAGGGCGGCGAGAAAAAAAGAAAAAAGATATTGACAAAGAGTAAAAAGCGTGATAAGATAAGAAGCGCTGATTGACCTTTGAAAACTGAACAGTGGCGAAGCGACCAGCAGTAATTTTAGAGGAAGCTAAGGATTTAAACATAAGAGTTTGATCCTGGCTCAGGACGAACGCTGGCGGCGTGCCTAACACATGCAAGTCGAGCGGAGATGCCAAGGAGCAATCCAAGGTGTCTTAGCGGCGGACGGGTGAGTAACACGTGGGTAACCTACCCCAAGGAGGGGGATAACAGGTCGAAAGGCCTGCTAATACCGCATAAAGC
>NZ_JAUONW010000019.1:0-52767 GCF_030546345.1 Caloramator sp. CAR-1 | reverse complement strand
ATTGGATATTTACCGATTTCACATGAAGAAGCAAATATGTTTTTTCAATTAATATCAAATCTACATGAACAAACGTCAATAATTATCACATCTAATAAAGGGTTTGAAGAGTGGAGTGAGCTTTTGCAGGATGTAGCATTAACCACAGCTATATTGGACAGGCTAACCTACCGATGTGAGATTTTTAATATGACAGGCAAAAGCTACAGGTTGGAAAACAGGAAGTCGCTATTTAATGATTAGATGGAAAAATTTCGGGATAAAAAATTTCCGAAATTTCTCCAAAAGTACTTGCCGATTACATACGGACATTTACTTGGAGATAAAATATTAAAAAAACTAGGTGAAGTTGTAAAATCCAATATAAGAAAAAACGATTTGTTTTTTAGATATGGCGGTGAAGAGTTTTTGATACTATTGCCTGATACCAATAAACATGATGCCCTGAATTTAGCGGAGAGGATTAGAAAAAAGATGGAAACAAGTTTATTTGTAGATGGAAGGGCAGTAACTGCAAGTTTTGGTATAGCATCCTTTCCGGATGATGCTGAGTGGAAGGAGGAACTTTTAGAAAAGGCTGATAAGGCATTATATGTAGCAAAAGAAAGAGGGAAGAATAGATGTGAACTATGGGATGAAACCTTTGAGCAGAAGGGAAGAGTTACTGATAAATTAAGCGGGTTTTTAACAGGAAACGACCTTAGGGATACCACTAAAATATTGACTATGATTGAACTAACGGAACTAATAAAAGAAAATTTAAGCAAAGAGGAGATTGTTTTTAAGTTTTTAGGAAGACTTTTAGACTCTTCTGAGGGTAGATATGCAGGTATACTTTTTATTGAGGGTGGAAAGATATATAATCAACTTTGGAGGAAGGCTAATGACGATAACTGGATTAAATTTAACAACATTAATAATAGATTGTTGAATAAAGTTTTAAAGGAACAAAAAGGTTTATATGGTATTGACTGGGATGAAGTATTCGAGTATGATGTTGTTAAGAATGTTCATTTGTTGTATTCAGTAATGTTAGTTCCGATTGTGAAGGATAAGGTTTTAAGGGGGATCATATACATTTTGGCACCATCAAATGACAAGGAATATAAATTTGAAGATTACAATTATGTAAGTGTTTTAGCTAATATATTAGCTATGTTATTATAAAATCAGAAGGAGATTTTCCTTCTGATTCATATTATAAAGGAAGGTGTATTTATGATTATAATTAACAATGTTTCAAAGACCTATGCGAGGGGAAGGGTAAAGGCTGTTAACAGCATTAATCTTGAGGTAAAAAAGGGAGAAATATTTGGATTTTTAGGACCTAACGGTGCTGGTAAAACAACGACAATAAAAATGATAACAGGAATCCTAAAACCTGATGAAGGGCAAATATTAGTAAATGGGATTAATGTAGTAAGTGAGCCAATTAAGGCAAAAAAGCAGATAGGATTTGTTCCTGATAATCCTGAAATTTTTAATAGACTAACAGGTATTGAGTATTTAAATTTTATTGCAGATATTTATGAGGTAGACGGTAAGCAAAGATATGAAAAAATAAATGAACTTGCGGAGATTTTTGAAATAAAAGATGCTTTAAACTCAAGTATTGGTAGTTACTCCCATGGTATGAAGCAAAAATTAATAATCATAGGTGCTTTAGTCCATAATCCACCTGTATGGATTTTAGATGAACCTCTAGTAGGACTAGATCCCAAGGCTGCTTTTTTGTTAAAGGAAATGATGAGAAAACATGCAGATAATGGTAATACCGTATTCTTTTCAACTCATATTATGGAAGTTGCAGAAAGGCTTTGTGATAGGATAGGTATAATAAAAAAGGGTGAGATAATATTTACTGGAACGATTGATGAGTTAAGACAAATAAGAGAAGAAAATGATAGTCTTGAAAATTTATTCTTGGAGTTGGTAGATAATGAATAAAGCAATTTCAACAGTAAAATTTTATATTAATTCGGTTTTTGGATTTAGTGGGTTAGTTAGGGATTTAAAATATAATAAGAAGAAAGCGGTTAAGACTTTAGGATTGTTGGGACTAATATTGTTTTCTTTTTCAGGATTGATAACCATGTTTACAGCCTTCAATTTAAAAATGTATGATCTTCTTAAACCTATTAACCAACAGGGGCTTGTGGTATTAAATACCATTATTATTTCAACTGCCTTTACATTTTTTATAGGGATATTAACTGTAATTGCAACTTATTTTCTCAATCAAGAGGGTGACATAATACTATCCTTGCCATTAAAACCTTGGAATTTATTTCTTGCTAAATTTACAATTAGCTTTCTTTCAGAAGCTTTATTTGCGTTTGTTATAATGGCAACGGGAATAATAGTCTATGGCATTAAAAATGGTGAAGGGGTTTTATATTATATAAATTCTTTATTAATAACTTTAACTATCCCAATGATTCCTCTTGTAATAGGATATTTTATAATAACTCCTATTATGAAGTTTGGTAAACTTTTAAAAAAGAAGGATTTTATAATGTATATATCTGGATTTTTGGCATTAGGTCTTGGAGTTCTTTTTCAGTATTTAACTAATCAAATGACTAATTTTGATAAAAATCCAGAGCTTATTATGCAAAAATTAACTGCACCAAATGGTTTGATCGATTTAACAAGCAAGTTATATTATCCAGCTGCAATAGCAGCAAAGGCTATCATAAATAATGGAACATTAGAAAGTTTTGTTTATTTATTGATTTTTATTGCAATTGCTGTTGGTGCTTTATTTTTATTGTTAACTACTATGTCTAATATTTATTATGATACTTTAATTGGAAGCACAGAAGTCCAAAAAAATATTAAAAGAATGGACGAAAAGGAACTAAAGAAAACGACAATAAAGAGAAATTTACTTATAACATTAATTGACAGAGAATTGAAACTGATGAATAGAGAGCCAGTGTATTTTATAAATGGGCCGATGGTAATATTTCTATTGCCGATAATTATGGGTGCATCCCTGTTCTTTCAAAATAATTCTATTTTATTCGATATTAAAAAGTTGATGAATCATCCTGATTTTTCATACTATTTGAATTTAATCTCGATAGGAATTATAGTTTTTCTAGGGGCTTCAACAAGTATAGCTGCAACATGTATATCAAGGGAAGGAAGAGCCTTTGAATTTATAAAATCCCTTCCGATAAATCCTAAATTATATATAACTGCAAAGATTATCCACGGTTTAATATTTGGAATTTTAGCTGCAGCTATTATTTTGATAATGGACTTAGCCTTCTTTAAAATTGATACAATAAGCTTATTAATAATTTTAATAACCTCTATCATAATTCTTACGATGATTTTTATTTTAGAAGTTTTTGCCGAATTAAAATGGCCTAAGCTAAATTGGGATAATCCACAAAAGGCAATAAAGCAAAACATAAATGAGGTTGTGGGAATTTTTGGAACCATGGGAATTGTAGGATTATTTGGTGCTCTTATTGTAAAATTTAATATTAAAAGCAATGGACTTTTTATAGCTTTGATAGTTATACCGCTTATTATATCAGTGATTTTGTATCAAAAACTTTTAAGCTATGCAGATAAAAGATTTTATGAAATAGAAATATAAATTAAGCTCTAAGGAAAATTTTAGCCTTAGAGCTTAATTTTTATAGATAATAGGTGTAAACGAAAGATATATATTAATATATGGCTTTTTTTAGTCAATATTAAAAAAACAGGAATAAAAAACAGAATTATTAAGTTTGTTGCTTTTTTTAAGGAGGTATAGAATAGATTTCAGATGACTTTTGAAAAGGTAGAAGGAAGGGATAAGATGTCAAAGAATTATTGGATAGGGGTTGATGTGGGCTCAACAACAGTAAAGGTAGTGGTTTTAAATGACAAAGATAATATTGTTTTTAGCAGATATAAACGACATTTTGCTGACGTTTTAAACACGATAAAGGAAATTTTTTATGAATTAGAAAAGATGTTAGATAAGGCTACAGCAAGAATAGTTATAACAGGCTCAGCAGGAATTGGAATAGCGAATTGGCTCAATATTCCCTTTGAGCAGGAGGTTATAGCATCAACAAAGGCAGTTGAAAAATTTATTCCTAAAACGAGTGTTGCTATTGAACTAGGCGGAGAGGATGCTAAAATTACATATTTCGATGGTAATTTAGAACAAAGGATGAACGGAAGTTGTGCAGGTGGGACAGGTGCATTTATAGATCAGATGGCCGCTCTTTTAAAAACTGATGCTATGGGGCTTAATGAATTGTCAAAAATGCATAAAATAATTTATCCTATAGCATCAAGATGTGGAGTGTTTGCTAAAACAGATATTCAAGCTCTTATAAATGAAGGCGCAAAAAAGGAGGATATTGCAGCATCGATTTTTCAGGCTGTTGTAAATCAAACTATTGCAGGCCTAGCAGCAGGTAGAAAAATAAAAGGAAAAGTTGCTTTTTTAGGAGGACCTTTGTTTTTTTTAAGTGAACTTAGAAAAAGATTTATAGAAACCCTTAATTTAATAGAAGATGAAGTTATAATTCCGGAGAATTCGCATCTTTTTGTAGCACTTGGTGCTGCTATACTTTCTAAGGAAAAGGCACCGGTTAATTTAGAGAACGTAATATATAAGATTAATAATGGTAGTTTTGGTTCAAAGGAAGTAGGCCTTCTTAGACCTCTTTTTATAACTGAAAAAGAGTATCATGATTTTAAAAGAAGGCATGATAAGCATAGAATAAAACGAAAGGACTTAAATGATTTTTCGGGAGGATGTTTTTTAGGTATAGATGCTGGTTCGACTACTACAAAGGCGGTTTTAATAGATGAAGAAAACAATTTATTATATAACTATTATTCAAGCAATGAAGGAAATCCTTTAAAATCTGTGATAAATGTTTTAAAAGATATTTATAGTAAATTACCAAAGGATGCTTATATAGCAAACTCCTGCATAACTGGTTATGGAGAGGGACTCATTAAAACAGCCCTATCAATAGATGAAGGTGAAGTTGAAACTATTGCCCACTATAAGGCGGCAGAAAATTTCTTAAATGGGGTAGATTTTATCCTGGATATTGGTGGACAAGATATGAAGTGCATAAAAGTTAAGGATGGGGTAATTGAAGGCATCATTTTAAATGAGGCATGTTCTTCAGGATGTGGCTCATTTATTGAATCCTTTGCTAAATCTTTAGGGATGGATGTTGAAACATTTTCAAAGGAAGCCTTCTTTGCTAAAAATCCAGTTGACTTAGGCTCAAGATGCACAGTATTCATGAATTCTAAAGTAAAACAGGCACAAAAAGAGGGAGCGACAATTGGGGATATTTCTGCTGGGTTATCCTATTCGGTTATTAAAAATGCTCTTATGAAGGTAATAAAGATAAGGAACATAGATGATCTTGGTGAAAAAATAATACTTCAAGGGGGAACATTTTATAATGATGCGGTATTAAGGGCCTTTGAAATAATATCAGGAAAAGATGTAGTAAGGCCTGATATAGCAGGGCTTATGGGAGCCTTTGGAGCTGCATTGATTGCAAAGGAAAGATATAAAGAAGGTGAAAGGTCAAAGATATTAAATTTAGAAGAATTAAATAGATTTCAAGTAGAACAATCCTTTACAAGATGTAAATTGTGCAGCAATAACTGTTTTTTAACTATTAGCACTTTTAAAGATGGTAGAAAATTTGTAACAGGGAATAGATGCGAAAGAGGAGCTGGAAACTTTATTGCAAAAAAAGTGGTGCCTAATCTTTATGAATATAAGTATAACAGACTATTTGATTATAAAGCCTTAAAAAATGCACCAAGGGGTAAAATCGGAATACCAAGGGTATTAAATATTTATGAAAATTATCCTCTTTGGCATACTTTTTTCACTGCTTTAGGCTTTGAAGTAGTGTTATCCGACAAGACTACTAAAAAGCTTTATGAGGATGGGATGGAAACAATACCATCAGATACTATATGTTATCCTGCAAAGGTTGTTCACGGTCATATTATGAACTTAGTTAAAAAGGGAGTTGACGTTATATTTTATCCATCTGTTGTTTATGAGAAAAAAGAATTTAATGAAGCGGATAATCACTATAACTGCCCTATAGTTACTTCATATTCTGAGGTTATAAAAAATAATATGGATGTATTAAAGGAGAAAAACATTAAGTTTTTAAATCCCTTTATAAGTTTAGATAATTACAAAATGTTAAGGAAGGTTTTGTTTGAGACTTTTGAAGAATTTAATATTTCTTTAGCTGAACTTGACAACGCATTAGCATTAGGTTTAAAAGAACTTGAAAATTTTAAAAATGATATTATAAAAAAAGGAGAGGAAACCTTAGAATACATCAAAAAAGAGGGGATTAGGGCTATAGTTCTTGCAGGAAGACCTTATCATATAGATCCTGAAATCAATCATGGGATAGCTAACATAATAACTTCATTTAATGCTGCGGTTTTAACAGAGGATTCTGTGTGCCACTTAGGTGAAGTTAAAAATAGGCTTAGGGTTGTTGACCAATGGACATATCATTCAAGGCTATATAGAGCAGCGTATTTTGTTTCAAAACATGATAATATAGATCTTATTGAATTAAATTCCTTCGGATGTGGTCTCGATGCAATTGTAACTGATCAGGTTAAAGAAATATTGGAAAATAGAGGAAAGATATATACTTCAATTAAAATCGATGAAGGAACAAACGTAGGAGCAATTAAAATAAGAATTAGAAGCCTTTTTGCAGCACTAGAGGAAAGAAAAAGGAAAAAGCAAAAAAGGGAAATACAATATAATGAGGAAAGCAAAGTGGTATTTACCAAGGAAATGAAAAAGAAATATACTATTTTAGCTCCACAAATGTCACCTGTTCACTTTGAAATTCTTGAAAAGGCCTTTGAATTTAGTGGTTATAAACTTGAAGTATTGCCATCTGTTGATGCAAACGCAATTGATGAAGGATTAAGATATGTAAATAACGATGCATGCTATCCTGCAATCGTCGTTATAGGGCAGATTATAAATGCCTTAAAGTCAGGAAAATATGATTTAAATTCTACTGCAGTTATAATGAGTCAGACGGGAGGAGGATGCAGAGCTACAAATTATATAAGCTTACTGAAAAAAGCTTTAAAGGATGCAGGTCTTTCTAATATTCCTGTTTTATCTTTAAATGCGAAGGGGTTAGAAAAGCATCCAGGATTCAAAATAACACCTATCTTACTTCATAGGGGACTTATGGCAGTTTGCTATGGAGATTTATTAATGAGACTCATATTAAGAACAAGGCCCTATGAAAAAATTAAGGGTTCTACAGAACTTTTATATGGAAAATGGAAGGAAAAAATAATTGCGAATATAAAATCCTGTAGCTTAAAAGATTTTAAAAAGAATGTTTGGGAAGTTATTGAGGAATTTGATAATATAGAAATTGCTAAGATAAAAAAGCCAAAGGTTGGAGTTGTAGGAGAAATTCTAGTAAAGTATCATCCTACAGCAAATAATCAAATAGTTGAGCTATTAGAAGAAGAAGGAGCAGAGGTAGTTTTACCTGACCTTGCAGATTTTCTTCTTTATTCTGCTTATGATGAAGAATTTAAATATCATAATCTTACTGGGGATCTTAAAGCAAGATTAGGAGGTTTATTATCAATAAAAGTTATTGAACTTTATAGAAGAGAAATAAGGAAGGCACTTAATGAAAGTAAAAGATTTACTCCTCCATCCACTATAGAGGAAAAGGCAAACCTTGCAAAAACTCTACTTTCCCTTGGTAATATGACTGGAGAGGGATGGTTTTTAACTGGTGAGATGATGGAGCTGATTGAAAATGATGTGCCCAATATCGTATGCCTTCAGCCCTTTGGATGTTTGCCCAATCATATCGTAGGAAAAGGCATGATAAAAGAATTAAGAAGAAGATATCCACAGTCCAATATTGTAGCAATAGACTATGACCCAGGTGCAAGTGAAGTAAATCAAATCAACAGAATTAAATTAATGTTGTCAAATGCATATAAAAATTTAGAAAAGAAAGACGATAATATAAACATAAATAATTTTGAAAATTATAGAATGATTAAAATGGATACGGGGGGCAGACTATGAAAAAAACAACTACAAAAGCAAAGATATGGTTTTTAGTAATTTCAATAATAGTGCTGTTTAGTATTGTCATTAATGGAATTGTTTATGTAGAGTTTACTAGAGCATTAACTCGAGGAATGCTAAGGCAAACGGCTAATCTTGCTCTTGAGATTTTTGATTTTCAATACCCAGGTTCCTGGAGGGTTTCCTATGGGGAGCTTTACAAGGGAAGCCATAAGATAAATTATGATTTTTCTTCAGTTGATAACTTAAAGAAAAAGGCAGATATTGAATGTGCAATATTTCTATATGACACTAGAGTTACGACAACAATTGAAGAAAACGGTATGAGGATTGTTGGAAGCAAAGTCGATAACAAAGTTATAGAAGAAGTGGTTAAAAAAGGTAAAGATTACGTTGGGGAAGTAAAGTTAAAGCAAAAAACATACCAAGGTATATATATTCCTATAAAGGATACAAGTCAAACTCCCATTGGTATGTTCTTTGTGGGGCTTGACAAGGAAAAAATAGATAAATTAGTTATGCCTGTTGTTAAAGCTCTTGTGTTGTTTACTTTGGCTTTGGTTGTTGTTTTATCGATTCTTATTATGATATTTATGGACAGAATAATAATTAATCCACTGCAGTCTACCAAGCAAATATTAGATGTAATTGCAAAGGGTGACTTAACTGTAAACATAGAGGAAAGGTATTTAAAAAGACGTGATGAAATAGGAGAAATATCAAAGGCTATAGCCTCTTTAAAACAATCTTTAGTGGGTATTATAAGCAAGATAAATGAAAATGCAAATTCAGTAAAGACTTCCTCAAGGGAACTTGTTTCAGTAGCTGAAGAAATGGCTGTGTCTTCAGAACAGGTTTCTTCCTCAATTTCTCAGGTTGCAACCGCTACGGAAAATGAAAACTTAGAAGTTGCACAAGTTGTAAGGCTTTTTGAATCATTTGGAGAAAAGATAGACAAAATGTATTCTAAGCTAAAGGAAGTAAAAGAAGGAGCAGAGGATACATCCTATAAGGCAAATGAAGGTAAGGATGAATTGGATGGACTATTAAGGGCGATAAATGGAATTAAGCAATCCTTTGAAGTTGTTACAACTAAGTTACAGACCCTATCAAGCTCCTTTAATCAGATTGAAAATATAGTTGATATAATAAATAATATATCTGAACAAACAAATCTTTTAGCGCTAAATGCAGCAATTGAAGCCGCAAGGGCTGGTGAAGCTGGAAGGGGCTTTGCAGTTGTAGCCGATGAAGTAAGAAAACTTGCTGAAGAATCTAAAAAGTTTTCAGATGAAATAAGAAATATTATAAGAGGGTTAGGTGAAGAAGCAAAGGATGTTTACTCTGCAGCTGAAGAAGTTGATAAATTTATTAATGAACAAATCACAACTGTTGATAGAACGGCTGAGAAGTTCGAAGGAATAATACATTCAATACAAAATACAGTTCCTTTAATTGAAGATGCATATGTCTTTTTAAATGAAACAGTAAGCGATAAAGATGGCGTTCTTTCAAGCGTTGAGAATTTAAGTGCTATAATTCAAGAAACTTCAGCTTCAGTTGAGGAAATATCAGCAACGTCTGAGGAGATGTCATCATTATCTTCAAAGGTTGCAGATTCTGCACAAAACTTAAGCAACATGATGGATGCTTTAGTTGAAGATGTAAAACAGTTTAAACTATAAAGGTGCCAAAGGGCACCTTTTGTAATTTTAGTTTTGTTTTTGGTTATAAATATAACTGTAAGGGGTGATTATAGTGAAAGAAATTGATAAAGCAAGGGAAGCTATCAAAAATGCCCAATATATTGTTTTCTTTGGTGGGGCTGGAACATCTACAGAATCAGGAATACCAGACTTTAGAGGTGACAAGGGCTTATACAAAAAAACATTTATGGGATATAATCCGGAAGAAATATTGCATATAGATTTTGTCCTTAAGCATCCTAAAATATTTTATTCCTTTTTACAGGAGAAACTATCCTTTGATGTTGAACCTAATGATGGACATAGGGTATTAGTTGAGCTTGAAAAATTAGGTAAATTAAAAGCTATAATTACTCAAAACATAGATGGACTACACCAGAAGGCTGGTTCTAAGGAAGTTGTAGAACTTCATGGCAGTTTAAGAGAATATTACTGTATGGGATGCGGCAGGGAGGATGATAAATTTTTTATATGTGACTGTGGAGGGATAGTAAGGCCTAATATAATCCTATATGGTGAAGTCCTAGATCCAGACAAAATATCAAGGGCTGTCCATCATATTAAGAGGGCGGATGTTCTAATAGTTGCAGGAACAAGTTTAACCGTTTATCCAGCAAATTCTCTTTTAGATTATTTTAATGGAGATGAGGCTATTTTTATAAACACAAGTCCAACACCTTTTGATTCTATGGCAACTATAATAATTAGAAAACCTTTTTCAATAGCGATGAAGGAAATTGTGCCTTTTAAAATGTAGTTCTGTATTTATCCATGATTTTTCCAAATATTTCACCAGTAGTTGGAGGAGTATAGGTTATTGCGTTTGCACCAGCCTTTATTGTTTCCCTTATTGTTTCGTCATTCGGGCCTCCTGTTGCTATAATGGGCACATGGGGGAACTCCTCCCTTATCCTTCTTACGATGTTAGGTGTATTAGCAGCTCCTGAAACATTAAAAATGCTTGCACCAGCCTCTATCCTCCCTCTAAAGTCTTCCTTTTCAGAAACCACCGTGACTACTATAGGTATATCTATTTCTTCCCTCATAGCTTTTATTAATTCATTAGGTGTTGGTGCGTTTACTACAACGCCAATTGCACCTTGGAATTCAACATGTCTTGCAATTCTTATTGCCCTTTTTCCAGTAGTTATGCCTCCGCCTACACCACAAAATACTGGAACTTCTGAAACGTTAAGTATAGCCTCTGCAATAACCGGCTGTGGAGTAAAGGGATAAACGGCAATTACTGCATCTGCGTTTGTGTTTCTTATGATTGCGACATCGGTTGAAAATATTAAAGACTTAATTCTTCTACCAAATACTATAATTCCACTTGCTTCCCTTATAACCTGGGGAACTTCAATAATGTTATTGCGCAATATACCCTTTATTTCTGGAATATATTTATCCGGCATATTCATTCCTCCCATTTTTAGCCTTTTTGATATTTTATACCAGCTTTAAAATTAAATAAAGAAAAAAATTATAACAAACTTCTACATGGAATATTTACTTTACTATTACAATATGATAATATGATTATATAATCATATCAGATTGTAGACAAACTCTCATTGGTGTTTAGACTTTGCAAGAGCCCCGTGAATGGATTTCAAAAAGGCATCTCTCATAAGCTCTAGCAATTCTTGCTTTTCGACTTTTCAAAAGTCCGTAATTCTGCACACGGACGTGCAGAGCCGAGTGGCCGACACGGATGTCGGCTCACGAGGGTAGGACTTTTGAAAACAAAGAAAAGCTTAGAATTGCTTAGCGAAATGAGCGAATGCCAAGGAAATCCTTCACGGGGCTTATCAAAAAACAACTTTTTCAACAGTCTGAATATGATTATATAATCATATAACAAAGAGGTGCTTTTATGGAACTTGTAGAGATATTAAAAGAAGTTGCAGATGAAACGCGACTTAGAATATTAAACCTTTTAAAAGGTGAAGAGCTTTGCGTCTGTGAAATTGAAAAATTACTTAATCTAACTCAATCGAATGCATCAAGACATCTTACAAGATTGAGTAGAAGCAAGATGATAACTGGAACCAAAAAACAGCAATATGTTTACTATAGGTTAAATGAAGAAATATTAAATAAATATCCATTTTTAAAGGAATTACTATTCCATGAAACAGAAAAGGTTAAAAAGCTGAAGGAAGAATATGAAAACCTTTTAAAATTTAAAGCCCAAGGTAAAGGCTGCGATAATTTAGATTAAGGAGGATTTTTATGAGAATTGCAGTTATTTCTGACATTCACAGCAATTTATTAGCCCTAAAGGCTGTATTAGAAGATATAAAGGAAAGGGGGGTTGACATTACAGTTTGCACAGGGGATTTAGTTGGATACTGCACTTATCCTAATGAGGTAATTGAACTTTTAAGGGAAAAAAATATTCTAACGATTATGGGAAATTACGATGATGCAGTTGGCTATGAAAAGTTTATTTGTGGTTGTGACTATCCAGATCCAAAGGATATGGAGAATGCCTCTATTTCGTTAAATTATACAATTGAAACGGTAACTGAAGAAAATAAAAGATTTTTAAGGGAACTTCCATTAGAAATGGTTTTAAAATTTGAGGGTAAGAATATTATGTTTGTTCATGGAAGCCCAAGAAGAATTAACGAATATTTAAAGGAGAATTCTAAGGAAGCAGAAGAGGTTATGGGCGAGTTTAAATATGATGCTTTAGTTTGTGGACATACACATATTCCTTATGTTAAGAAATATAAAGATAAATATCTTATAAATGCAGGTAGTGTTGGAAAGCCCAAAAATGGGAGTCCAAATGCTAACTATATTATAATAAACGTAGGGGAAGAGTTAGATGTTGAAATCCATTCTGTTCCTTATGATTATGAAACTGTTGCAGAAGAAATTTTAAAAAATGGACTTCCAGAAAAGTTCGCTGAAAATATAAGAACAGGAAAAGCATAATTAAGGGGGAGTTTTTATGGCTAAAAAGGGTTTAAGTTTATTCGAAAGATATTTAAGTATATGGGTTGCACTTTGTATCGTCGCTGGAGTCTTAATTGGGCAGTATATTCCATCCATTCCTAAATTCTTAAGTAGAATGGAATATGCCCATGTATCAATTCCAGTTGCAGTATTAATTTGGCTTATGATTTATCCTATGATGCTTAAAATTGACTTTTCAAGCGTTAAAAAGATAGGGCAAAAACCAAAGGGACTTATTGTAACTTGGGTTACAAACTGGCTTATAAAACCCTTTACAATGTATTTAATTGCATATTTCTTTTTAAAAATAGTATTTAAAGCGTATATTCCTGAAAACCTATCGACAGAATACCTTGCAGGTGCAGTATTGCTTGGTGCGGCACCATGCACAGCAATGGTGTTCGTATGGAGCTATTTAACAAACGGAGATCCAGCCTATACGCTTGTTCAAGTTGCAACAAACGACCTTATAATTTTATTTGCTTTTACTCCAATTGTAGCATTTTTACTTGGTGTTTCGAATGTTAGAGTTCCATATGATACTTTGATTTTATCAACTATTCTATTTGTTGTAATTCCACTTACCTTTGGATATTTTACACGAAAGAGGGTTATTGCTAGTAAGGGAATAGATTATTTTGAAAATGTATTTTTAAAGAAATTTGATAATATAACTATAATCGGACTTTTATTGACACTAGTGATTATATTCTCATTCCAAGGTGAAATAATTGTAAATAATCCATTCCACATACTTTTAATAGCTGTTCCACTTACAATTCAAACCTTTTTAATATTCTTCATAGCTTATGGCTGGTCAAAGGTTTGGAAGCTTCCACACGATATTGCAGCACCAGCAGCTATGATTGGAGCAAGCAACTTCTTTGAGCTTGCAGTTGCAGTTGCAATATCCTTATTCGGACTTACATCTGGAGCAGCCCTTGCGACGGTTGTAGGTGTTTTAACAGAAGTTCCAATCATGTTAACATTAGTTAGAATTGCTAATGCTACAAGGAGTTATTTTTCATAAAAACGCAAAAAACTTAAACTTAAGTGCCAGGCACTTAAGTTTAAGTTTTTTTAGCAGCAGCAACCAGTTTGAACTATTGCTGGTTTTCCATCAGATATTGTAATTTCAATGTTTCTTATAAATGGCTTTATACTATTTTCAGCGACGAATTTTATTCCTTCTATTTCAACAACTTCGTCTAAATTGCGTTGTTCATCCAGAACAACATCAAAAACAGGACCAGCTCAACCAAAATCAACAACTTCAAATCTTATTGCAGATTTACCTTCCTTTGCAAGAATATCTTTTATTTGTTCCGCTATTTCCTTAGAAATTTTTATATCCACATTAGTCCCTCCCTTTTATTAGTATTGAAATTATGTATTATATTATTCATTATAATAGAATTTTTCAATATATAAAAGAAATTTATTTAGTTTTTATTGACATTTAAAACCAAAAGTTTTAGAATATAAGCAAATACTAAAATAATAATTTATTTCAACTTTACATTTTTAAAAGGAGGCTTAGAATGACAAAGGATGAACTTGTTGTAAAGATTTTTAAAGCTTTAGGCCATCCAATTAGATACAAGATAATAAATTATCTTCTTGATGGTCCTAAATGTGTTTGCGTATTAAACCAAGATATAGAATTTAGCCAATCAAATCTTTCGCAGCATCTTAGAATATTAAAGGATGCAGGAATTGTAAAGAGTGAAAAGGTTGGATTAAATATACATTATAGTCTTGCGGACGAAGAAATAAAGGACTTAATATCTATCGCTCGTCAAATCATTGATAATAAATTTCAAAAACTTAAGGATTAGGAGGGCTAACTATGATAATCAAAATCTTAGGTTCTGGTTGTGCAAACTGTAAAAAACTTGAGGAAAACACAAAAAAAGCAGTTGAAGAGCTTGGAATTCAAGCAGAAATCCAAAAGGTTGAAGATTTTAAGGAAATCATGAAGTATGGTGTTATGAGAACACCTGCACTTGTTGTTGATGAAAAGGTAAAATCCTTTGGTAAGGTTTTAACTGCAGAAGAAGTTAAAAATATATTAAAAGGATAAGCATGCGATATGCATGCTTAACTTATGTCAAATTAAGGAGGAAAGTATATGGGAATATTTAATTTTATAAACGATCAGTTATTAAAAATGGTATGGCTTTCAAATTTGGTAAGATATTTTGTTGAAAAAGTTTTAGGATTATCTGTGAAGGAGAGAATTGGAGGAAGTATCCACTTCTTTATTTATGACACTATAAAGATTTTTATACTGCTTTCAATCTTAATTTTTATAGTTTCATATATTCAAAGCTATTTTCCTCCCGAGCGAACTAAGAAAATTTTAGGACACATAAAGGGGATAAAGGGAAATATTTTTGGGGCTATGCTTGGAACGATAACACCTTTTTGCAGCTGTTCTAGCATACCTTTATTTATAGGGTTTACTTCAGCAGGACTACCAATAGGCGTAACTTTTTCCTTTTTAATATCATCACCATTAGTTGATTTAGCTTCCTTTCTTCTTTTAATGTCCTTTTTTGGTCCTAAAATAGCAATTGCTTATGTTATATTTGGTTTAGTTCTTGCAGTAATAGGTGGAACTTTGATAGATAAAATGAATCTTGAAAAATATGTTGAAGGTTATGTTAGGGAAATCGAAAATGTTGATATTGAAGTTCCAGAGATGACAAGAAAAGAAAGAATAGATTATGCAAAGGATCAGGTAAAAGAAATAATAGGTAGAGTCTGGCTTTATATTTTAATTGGTGTTGGAATTGGTGCTACAATTCATAACTGGATTCCACAAAATGTAATTGAAAAGATAATAGGTTCAGATAATCCCTTTGCTGTAATTTTAGCAACTATAGTCGGCGTTCCAATGTATGCTGATATTTTTGGAACATTACCAATTGCAGAAGCATTATTCATGAAGGGGATAGGGGTTGGAACAATCCTTTCCTTCATGATGGCGGTAACAGCGCTCTCCTTACCTTCCATGATTATGTTAAGTAAGGTAGTAAAACCAAAACTACTTGGAATTTTTATAACAATAGTAACATTAGGGATAATTATAATTGGATATTTATTTAACGCAATTTCATATTTGTTTGTATAAAAGGTGCGCTTTTGCCTGCGTGAAAATGGAGAGATCGTAAAAAAGGTTGCATGTTAGATAAAGAATATATATTAAATTTCATAAATGAATTAATTTAGAAAGCGAATTTAATAAAAAAGGCTGTCCAGTTTTGGATAGTCTCAGACTGTTGAAAAAGTTATTTTTGATAAGCCCTGTGAAGGATTCCCCTGGCATTCGCTCATTTCGCTAAGCAATTCTAAGCTTTTCTTTGTTTTCAAAAGTCCTACCCTCGTGAGCCGACATCCGTGTCGGCCACTCGGCTCTGCACGTCCATGTGCAGAATTACGAACTTTTGAAAAGTCGAAAAGCAAGAATTGCTAAAGCTCATGAGAGATGCCTTTTCTAATCCTTCCAGGGCTCTTGCAAAGTCTGAAAACCAAAGAAGGTTTGTCTACAATCTGAGACTATCTTGTTTTGGACAGTCTTAAAATTTTATTATACACTTAAGCTGCTAATTATTGTATAATTATACTATAGATAAACAAAATATTAAGTAGCATCCAAAAATTAATATTAAGGAGTGATGCTATGGATAAATTTATTTATGAAATTGAAGTTAATAAGAGGTATGAAGATGTTCTGGACGAAATTGCTGAAAAGCTCGAAAAAGCAAAGTTTGGTGTAATTTGGAGATTAAATTTTCAAGATAAGTTAAAGGAAAAGGGAGTTGCATATGATGGTAACTTTACTATTTTAGAGGTATGCAACCCTTACAAGGCTAAGGAAGTCCTTGAAAAGGACATAAAGGTTGGATATTTTTTACCTTGTAAAATAGCTGTGTATGAGCAAGATGATAAGGTAAAAGTAGGATTTATGGATCCTGAATACATATTAAAAGATTTTGAAAGTGAAGGATTAAATGAAATAGCAAAGCATGTTAAAGAAACTATAATTTCAATTATTAATAACTTAAAATAGCCGCTCTTGCGGCTTTTGTTTTTTGATAAGATTTTGTTAATTTAGTGTTTACTTTGTTATAATAATAAAAAAATTATGATACAATTAAAAAGGTGGTGATAGAGATGGAATTAAAACAGGTTATGGAAATAACAACAAAGATAGGTGAAATGTTATTAAGTTCCGGTGCGGAAATTTATAGAGTAGAAGACACGATGAAAAGAATAGCAAAATCTTATGAAGTTGAACTTGACAGTTTTGTTATGCCAACTGGATTTTCGGCAACAGGTAAAACACATGATGGAAGGATTATTACATGTGTTAAAAGAATAAAGGATAGAACCGTTGACCTTCACAGAATAGATCTTTTAAATGATCTTTCAAGACGAATTGAAAACGAAGACCTAAATTATGATGAGATAATAGGTGAGGTTGAAAAGATAAGAAAATTACCTTATTTTAAGTATCCTTTAAGGGTTTTTAGTGCCGGAATTGTGGCCTTTTCATTTACGCAGCTTTTTAATGGTAAATTATTGGATGCACTTATAGCCTTTATAATAACCTGTATAGTTTATGTAGTAAAAGAAAAGATCTCAAGATTGGGATTTTTTCAGTTTTTTGAATATTTTTTATCGGGTTTCTTGGCAGCTATATTAACATTGATATTTAAAAATTTAATAAATGCTGTAAATTTAGATAAAGTAATTATTGGTTCTATAATGATTTTAGTTCCAGGGATTGCTATGACAAATGCAATAAAGGATGCTTTATACGGAGATCTTATATCGAGTTTTGCAAGATTTGGAGAAGCCCTTTTTATTGCTGCATCAGTAGGAGCTGGAGTAGGATTTGCACTAACATTAGGATTAGGATGGGTGATGCTATGAAGGAATTTTTACTAGCCTTTATCGGAAGTTTTACAGGTGCTATATTATTTAACATAGAAAGATATAATCTATTTTGGGCTGGTCTTTGTGGTGGGTTTGCATGGATAATATATAAAGCTTTATTTGAATATTCCTCAAGGGGAATATATGCTACATTTTTGGCTGCTATCTTTGTAGGACTTTATAGTGAAATAATGGCAAGAAGGCTTAAAACCCCAGCCTATGTTTTTTCAATTCCAGGGATGTATCCTTTAGTTCCAGGAATCATGGCCTTTGATACTATAACTTTGCTTGTATTTGGAAAACTGGAGAAAGGGATAAACAAAGGAATAGAAACAGCAGCAACGGCAGGAGCCATTGCCTTTGGAATACTTCTTGCGTCAAATATTTATCAAATATTGGATAAATTAATCTGTGAAAATTTTAAAAGTGAAACAAAAAAGTAAAAACCTCGCCGTTTGGCGAGGTAATATTAGGGGTTTTATGAATCTATATTAAAGAGGGGGGGTATCTTATGTATGATGCTTGTTTCATCCTACATTTCCATAATAACAGGATAATATTAAAAAAGTATTTAGAGATTGTGAATAAAATGTTAATTTAGGAGGGTTGGGACAATGTTTGGTAAAATTATGTTTTATTTTGTAAAGGATAATAAATTGGAAATACAATTTGAAAATGGTAAAGGTTTTATTGAAGTAATAAAGGATGATATTATAAATGTCTTTTCTCCCCTTAAATATGAAGATCATTTTTCAAGGGCTATAGAGGGCCTAAAGATAGTAAAGACTGATTTTCATGTGAATTATAATAATGATTGCCTAATCCTAAAAACAGACAAGCTAATTGTTAAAATCCATGATGATTTTAAGGTAGATTTCTTTGATAAGGATGGGAAAATTCTTTGCGAAGACTATAGGGAAGACAGAAAGCCATTCATAAGAAGGGGAAATGGCAAAATTGCTGAGGGTGAGGGTATTAAAATAGAAGAAAACTTTAGAAAATATAAAATAGAAATTGTAAAGAAAATGCAAGGCGATGAATACTTTTATGGCTTGGGTGAAAAAACAGGATACTTAAATAAAAGGGGTTATTATTATGAGATGTGGAATACTGATGATCCAAGGCCACATGTTGAAAGCTATGTAAGTTTATATAAATCCATCCCATTTTTTATAACCTTAAGGGAGAATGCATCCTTTGGAATATTTTTTGATAATACCTTTAAAACTTATTTTGACATGGGCAAGGAAAACGGAAGCTATTATTATTTTGCAGCAGATGATGGGAATTTAGACTATTACTTTATTAATGGACCTAAGGTAACTGATGTAGTAGAAGGATATACATATCTTACAGGAAAAACTCCCCTTCCACAGCTTTGGACATTAGGATATCAACAGTCAAGATGGAGTTATTCTCCTAAGGAAAGGGTATTAGAAATTGCCAAAACCTTTAGGGAAAAGGACATCCCATGCGACGTTATTCATCTTGATATTGATTACATGGATGGTTATAGGGTATTTACTTGGGATAAAGTAGCATTTAGTAATCATAAAGAAATGATTAAAGAATTAAAGAATATGGGATTTAAAGTAGTTACAATTATAGATCCAGGGGTAAAAAAAGACAAGGGTTATTTTGTGTATGAAGAGGGACTAAAAAATGGTTATTTTGCAACGGATAAGGATGGCATTCCCTATGTAAATGAGGTTTGGCCAGGAGAAGCCCTGTATCCTGATTTTTCAGATGAATCTGTAAGAAGATGGTGGGCAGAAAAACAAAAGATAATGCTTCAGGATGGAGTTGCTGGTATTTGGAATGATATGAATGAGCCTGCTTCATTTAAGGGACCATTACCTGAGGATGTTCAATTTAAAAACGATGGAAGGCCAACAAATCACCTTGAAATCCATAATGTTTATGGTCACCTTATGTCAAAGGCTACATATGAAGGTATAAAGGACTATACAAATAAAAGACCTTTTGTAATAACAAGGGCATGCTACGCAGGAACACAAAAGTATTCAACGGTTTGGACTGGAGATAATCATAGTTTTTGGGAACATCTTAGGATGGCAGTTCCTATGCTTTTAAATTTAGGTTTATCAGGGATTGCCTTTTGTGGAACTGATGTTGGAGGTTTCCAATTTGATGCAACAGGTGAACTTTTATCAAGATGGGTGCAGCTTGGATGTTTTACCCCTCTTTTTAGAAATCATTCCTGTATTCATACAAGGGATCAAGAGCCATGGGCCTTTGATGAGAAGACAGAGGAGATTAATAGAAAGTATATTAAGTTAAGGTATAAGCTTTTACCATATGTTTATGATTTAATGTATCAATGTGAATTAACTGGTCTACCGCTAATGAGGCCTTTGTTCTTACACTATCAAGATGACAAAAACACATATGAATTAAATGATGAATTCTTGTTTGGCGAGAATATTTTAGTTGCTCCGATCCTTGAACAGGGTAAAAATATAAGGGCGGTTTATCTGCCAGAAGGCACTTGGATAGATTACTGGACTAAGGAAGAATATGAGGGTGGAAAATACATATTAAAGGAAGCACCATTAGATATTTGTCCAATTTTTATTAAAAAAGGAAGCATAATTCCTAATTTTGAAGAACAAAATTATGTTGGGCAAAAGAAAATGAATAAATTGATTTTAGATATTTATCCAGGAGATGGGGCATATTACCACTATAAAGATGACGGTGAGAGCTTTGAATATAAGGAAGGAAAATATAATTTATATAAAATCTCAATGAGATTAAAGGATACTTTGGAAATAAATATCGAAAAAGAACATGAAGGATATGATGATTATGAAGAGCTTGAGCTTATAGTTAACAATTATAACGGAAATGTAGTTGTTAATTCTAAGCAATATAAATTAAACCAAGGGGTAATAAAACTTCAAAAAGAAATACTTACAAAAAAGTAATTTAGCCGGCAAATGCCGGCTTTTTTTAAAAGTAAATCTATGTTAAAGGGGGGAATCAAGACAATTTAATAGTAACAAAACTATATTAAAAAGCTATTGAAAAATTGTTAAGAAAATGTTAATTTGCATAATTCGACAATTTATTTAATAAATTTTAGACCATAATGATGCTTAGAAACTTCAACATATTCTAGTAGTTTAAAACCATTTGACTGAAATAATTCTATAACTTCTTCTTGAGATATCCTATGATCTATAGGTGGTCCATAATTGGTTTCGACTTTTTTCCACTCTATGATAAAAATCTGTCCATCATTGTTTAATGTTCTTTTTATTTCCTTAATATATTTGTTTTTATCTTCTATTTCGTGTAATACGTTTGATAGCATTGCATAATCTATTGATTCGGATTCTATAGGAAATTTATATTCCTCGCAAAGTTTAAATTCTATATTATTTAAACCTTCAGCCCTTTCTTTAGCATGTTCTAGCATTTCAGGCAAAATATCGATTCCAATTGCTCTTCCGTTTGATAATATTTTTGCCGCAGGAATTGTAAAATACCCTATTCCACATCCTATATCTAAAAATGTTCCTGTTCCCTTTGACTTAAGGCCAAATTTTTCAAGGGTTTTATATGGTGGCATATATTTTCTTCTTGTGGGATTATCAAGTTTTTTTAAGTTTTTAGGGTCAAATTTATGCATGGTATCGCCTCCTTTTAAACAATTATAACGGAAAAAGTTAAAAAAGTATACCTTTATTAGGTATAAAATTACAATATTCCCTATAAAACGACAAAAATTAGAAACCGATTTCCTAAATAAATCGAAATCAATGCAACTATCTTATTAGCTTGGAAACAATGTTTCCTAATAATAAAGTTAAAAAAGTTATTGAAATATTTAGAAAAGTATGATAAGATTATTTTGGAAAAGAAACCGGTTTCTTTTTCTGTGTTTATAAAAAAATAAGGGGGAGAGGGTGTTAATGAAAAAACTAATTTCAATGCTTCTTGTTCTTTTGCTTACAGTTAGTGTGTTTAGTGGTTGTGGTAAGACAGAAGAACAAGCAAATTCTAATCAAACTGGTGAAAAGGTTTTAAAGATATGGTCCTTTACTGATGAAATCAAGACGATGGCAGTAGCTTATAGGGGGAAACATCCAGATGTAAAAATCGAATACACCATGATACCAATGACTAATGGGGAATATCAAACTAAGTTAAAATCAGCACTTCAATCGGGTGAAGCACCTGACATTATAGCCCTTGAGGCGTCCTTTGTTAGAGAGTTTATTGAAAGCGACTATTTGGAAGATCTTTCAGATTTACTTCCATTAGCCCAAGAGCTAAGAACATATCAATTTACAATCGACATGGCAACTTATGATGGACAAGTTAAAGCCTATTCATACCAAGCAACTCCAGGTGCAATGTTCTACAGAAGAAGCCTTGCAAAGAAATATTTTGGAACTGATGATCCAGAAAAGATTCAAGAGTTAGTATCTGATATGAAAAAATTTGAAGAGGCAGCTAAAATAGTTAAGGAAAAGTCCAAAGGAAATACTTATATGGTTGCGTCAGTTGGGGATTTTACAAATTTATTTTTTGCTAATAGAGAAAAGCCCTGGGTGGTTGATGGGAAATTATATATTGATCCAAAGGTAGACGAATTGTTTGAGATAGCAAAATCCTTTAGACAAAACGGTTATGAAGCCCAAGCAAATCAATGGCAAGAGGGTTGGTTTGCTGGAATGAACGATTCATTAGTTGACGCAAAGGGTAATCCAAAACAGGTATTTTCATATTTCCTTCCAACTTGGGGACTTCCTTATGTTTTGATGCCAAACTCCTCACCAAAGGAAGTCAAGATCGAAGGATCGGACAAGACTAAGAAGGTAGGAAAGGACACTTCAGGTGACTGGGCGTGCATTAGAGGGCCAATGCCATATCAATGGGGTGGAACTTGGATTGCGGTTGTAAAAGGAACAAAGAATTTAGAACTTGCTAAGGATTTTGTAAAGTTTGCTACATTAGATGAGGAAAACTTAAAGAATTGGGCTCTTGGCGTATATACAAATGAATATCTTAAAAAGATTGATCCAACTATAGGAGATAAACTATCCCAAGGCCCTGGAGACTTTGTATCAAGTCAAAAGGTCGTAGAAGAGATAGTTGATAAGTTTGACGATGCTTCAACATCAAAATTCCTCGCAGGACAAAACTCCTATAGAAGTTTTGCAGAAGCAGCTCCATACATTAGTTTAAAACTTTTACAAGGAACAGATGATGCAATTCAACGTGCACTAAATGACCCTCTTAACAATTATGTGTCTGGTAAAGCGACAAAGGAACAGGCGATAAAACAATTTAAAGAGGCTGTTAAAAATACATTGCCTGATTTAATAGTTGAATAAGAATTTTTGATGAGAACTGCCTTGCGCAGTTCTCATCAAACTAAAAAAGGGGGGTAGGACTTGGAACAGGTTTTAAAAAAGAGGAAACATTCAAAAATTAATAAAAACTATTATGGATATATATTTACAGCGCCTTTTATTATAGGATTTTTACTTTTTAGTCTTTATCCATTGGTATATACTTTTTATTTAAGCTTAACTGATATGACTCTTATGAGTAAAAGTTATAAATTTATTGGATTAGGAAACTTTAAGAAGTTATTTGAAGATAGGTTTTTCATTCAATCATTTTTAAATACATGGAAAATTTGGCTTATAAATTTTATTCCGCAAATTGGAATTGCTATGCTTCTTGCGGTTTGGTTTACAAGCACAAGACTTAAGATAAGATTTGTAGGATTTTGGAGAACAATTTTTTATCTTCCAAACATATTAATGCCAGCAACTATTGCGGTTTTGTTTTTTAATTTGTTTTCATATTATGGCCCAGTTAATCAAATTGGAGTAAGAATAGGACTTTTTAAAGATGCAATAGACTTTTTTAGAAGCAGCACCTGGACTGTTGGCATAGTTGCCTTTATTCAGTGGTGGATGTGGTTTGGAACAACACTGATTATTATAATGGCGGGAATGACTTCTATTTCACCTTCATTTTATGAATCTGCAATGGTGGATGGTGCAAATTCATGGCAAATGTTTACGAAAATAACACTCCCTTTGTTAAGACCAGTCTTGGTTTATATACTTGTAACTTCGTTGGTTGGTGGAATGCAGATGTTTGATATTCCTTATATGTTAACAGATGGTAGAGGTTCTCCAAATGGTTCTATAATGACGATGAATATATTAATGTATATGAAATTTTCAAGCAATAAAGGGCACATTGGTGCTGCTGCAAGTGTTGGGGTTATGATATTTTTGGTAACATGTATTTCAGCGCTAATTATTATTAAGCTCTTAAAAGAAAAGGAGATTAAAAGGGAAATAAAAAGTATAAATAGAGGTGTAAAAGGTTATGAATTACACGGTTAAAACAAAGATTATGAGAGCTTTTATATATTTTATCTTGGTTATATTGTTATTGATATGTGTAGTTCCTTTGTGGATACTACTTGTTAATGCAACTAGATCTACTCCTGAAATACAACAGGGAGTAAGTTTATTGCCGAGTAAAAACCTACTTGTTAACTGGAGAAATTTAACTAATAGAGGTTTTAATATTTGGAGGGGATTTTTCAACAGTGCCTTGATTTCAGTTTCAGTTACTGTTCTAACAGTTTATTTTTCAATGATGTTTGCATATGCAATTCATGTTTATGATTTTGCTTCAAAAAAATTTTTATATTCCTTTATTATTCTATTGGTTATGGTTCCAACTCAAGTTGCTATAATTGGTTTTTATAAATATATGTCTATCTTAAACCTATTAAATAGTTATATTCCTTTGATTGTCCCAGCGATTGCTGCACCAAGTTCGATATTTTTTGCAATTCAATATTTAGAATCAACAATAGTTAAAGAACTTATTGAAGCTGCAAGAATAGATGGATGTAGCGAGCTTACTATATTTCATAAGATAATGCTTCCAATTGCAAAACCTGGGGCAGTTACTATGGGAATTTTTGCCTTTGTAGGTTCATGGAATAATTTCTTTACACCCTTTGTATTAATATCAAAGATGGAAAAGTATACGCTCCCAATGCTTGTGCAAACATTAAGAGGAGACGTTTACAGAACAGAGTATGGAAGCATATATTTAGGACTTGCAGTATCGATTATCCCAATACTAATTGTATACATTTTATTCTCAAGATATATTGTTAATGGAATTGCAATGGGATCGGTTAAAGAATGACGTAAAGGTAGGTGTTTTGAATGATAAAAAATCCTGTTTTAACTGGATTTCATCCTGATCCAAGTATAATCTGTGTTGATGGAACCTTTTATATTGCAAATTCTACTTTTGAATATTTTCCTGGAGTTGTAATATCAAAATCAAAGGATCTTGCCAACTGGGAAAGGGTTAAATCTCCCCTTGATGATTTAAATAAATTAAATATGATAGGAAACCCTAAATCAGGAGGTATTTGGGCTCCATGCCTATCTTATGATGGAAAGTATTTTTATTTAGTATTTACGGATGTTAAAAATTGGGCCTTTGGACCTTTTAAGGATGTTCCAAATTATATTATAAAGGCTCCGACAATCGAAGGGCCATGGAGTGATCCGATTTTTATAAACTGCTCTGGCTTTGACCCATCTTTATTTCATGATGATGATGGAAGAAAATATTTAGTCAATATGGAATGGGATTATAGAAAAGAAGGTAAAGAACAATTTTCAGGTATATTATTAACCGAACTTGACCCTGAAACGCTAAAGCCAATATCGGAACCTGTTAAAATTTTTAAAGGAACGGAACTTGGTCTTGTTGAGGGGCCACATATTTACAAAAGAAATGGCTATTATTATTTAATTACAGCAGAAGGTGGAACTGTATATGACCATGCTGTAACGGTCGCACGTTCAAAAAATATCTATGGACCATATGAATTGCATCCTAATGACCATTTAGTAACTTCGAGATTTAATAAGGATTTATACATTCAAAAGGCAGGACATGGAAGTTTATGTGAAGGGCCGGATGGCAGATGGTGGATTGCTTTTTTGTGCGGTAGGCCAATTAGCGATAAGAGAAGGTGCCCTCTTGGCAGGGAAACATCAATAGCAGAGGTAGTGTGGATCGATGATTGGCCATATTTAAAGGATAAAGGTTTAGAACCTCCATTAGAATTTGAAGGCTATGGTGATAAGCTTGAAAACAAATTATATGAATATAGATTTGACGATGAAAAGTTTAAATATGATTTCATGTCTTTAAGAAGGCCTGCTGAATATGAAATTTTGGAAAATGGAGCTTTAAGGCTTTATGGTAGACAATCCTTGATGTCGAATCATCATCAAAATATTTTAGTTAGAAGACAAACGGATTTTAAATTTGAAGCAGAAACCTGTTTGGAATTTAATTTTAATCATTTTCAAAAGATGGCAGGACTTTTATATAGATATGACGAATTAAATCAATATTTTCTAAGAATATCCTATGATGAAAATAAAGGGGAAAAATGCCTTGGAATCTTGGTTATAAACAATGGTGAATTTTCAATGCCAATAGAAGAGATACCAGTCGGTGATGGGAAGATTTATCTTAAGCTAAAGGTTGAATTTGAAAAGGGTAAGTTCTTTTACTCAAAGGATGGATTAAATTGGAATGAAATTCCTTATGACATTGATGTGACTATATTGTCAGACGAATATGCAAATCCGCTTGGATTTACTGGTGCATTTGTTGGCATGTGTTGCATTGATATGCAGGATTACAGTGCCTACGCAGATTATTATTATTTTAAATATGAATCATTAGAATAATTTAGAAATAGAGGGAGTGCCTATGGTAACAATTTATGATGTTGCAAAGGAAGCAGGATGTTCACCAGCGACGGTTTCAAAAGCTTTTAATAACTATAAATCAGTAAGCGAAAAGACATACAAAAAAATAATGGAGGTTGCAGATAGATTAGGATATACGCCAAACAATAGCGCAAGGGCTCTTGCAACTAAAAAGACATGGCTCATTGGTGTTGTCTTATCTCAGGAACTTCACGCAGGAATTACGCACCCACATTTTAGTGAAATACTTCAAAGCTTTAACTTAAGAGTTAGCGAATATGGCTATGACATTGTATTTATAAGTAAAAGATTTGGGGATAAAGCCTCCTCATACCTTGAACATTGCCTTTATAGGGGTGTAGATGGAGTCTTGCTTGCAGTTGGTGCAAAATTTAGAGAGGAAATTCAATGTCTGTTAGATAGTGATTTAAAATGCGTTTCAGTGGAAGGCTTATACCCTAATGTATATACAGTTATTTCGGATAACAGGATGGGAAGCCTTCAGGCATTAGAGTATCTTTACTTTTTAGGGCATAGAAAAATCGGTCATATTGCCTGCCCCCTCGATAGTGTTGCAGGAAGAGAAAGATTTGAAGCATATAAGGAATTTTTAGAGATGAAGGGATTAGAATATAATTCCAAATATGTAGTTGAAGCTCAGGATTATACTCATGAGGCTGGGAAGGTAGCTGCCCTCGAATTTCTACAAAAAACAATTGATGATCTTCCAACTGCTGTTTTTGTAGCATATGACGATATTGCCTATGTTACTATGACAACTTTTCAGGAAAAGGGAGTAAGAATTCCAGAGGATATTTCGATAATAGGATTTGATAATATTAAACTTTCATCCTTTATGACTCCGCCCCTTACTACAATAGAACAAAATAGAATGCTTATTGGTCAAAAAGCTGCAGATGTTTTAGTGAGCCTAATTGAAGATAAACCTATCGATGAGTCCTATGAAATTAGAATACCTACAAGACTAATAATGAGAAATAGCTGCATGCGGATCAGCGATTAATGGAGGGATAATATGGCTTTTTCTAAGGATTTTTTATTTGGAGTTGCAACTTCATCCTATCAAATAGAAGGAGCCTTTGATGAGGATGGTAGGACTTCTTCTATTTGGGATACATTTTCTAAGACAAAGGGAAAGGTTTTAAATATGGATAATGGTGATGTAGCCTGCGATCATTACCATAGATATAAAGAGGATGTTGAGCTCATAAAAGAGCTTGGCGTTGATGCCTATAGATTTTCAATAGCTTGGCCAAGAATTTTTCCTAAAGAAGGAGAATACAATCCACAGGGAATGGAATTTTATAAAAATCTACTTAAGGAGCTTAAAGGAAAGGGAATTAAGGCTGTTGCGACATTATACCACTGGGATTTGCCTCAATGGATTCAGGATAAAGGTGGATGGGAAAAAAGAGAAAATATAGAGTATTTCGTAGAATATGCAAAAAAGTGTTTTGAAGAATTAGATGAATATATAGATATGTGGATAACCCATAATGAGCCTTGGTGCGTTTCATTTTTATCCAACGCATTAGGAGAACATGCACCAGGAAAAAGAGATCTTCAAGTCGCCTTAAAGGTTGCCCACCATATTTTATTGTCCCACGGAATGGTAGTAAATTTATATAGAAGGCTTGGTTTGAGAAAGCCAATTGGAATTACTTTAAATTTAAGTCCAAGTTATCCAGCAAGCAGAGAGTTTAAGGATAAAATTGCAGCAAACAATTGTGATGGATTCTTTAACAGGTGGTTCTTAGAACCTCTTTTTAAAGGAAGCTATCCAATAGATATGGTTAATTTATATTCTAATAGAGTATCTGATTTTAGCTTTATTAAGGAAGAAGATTTTAATATCATAGGGGAAAGGTGTGACTTTTTAGGTATAAATTATTACAACAGATCCCTTGTTGAATTTGATCCTATGTCAATCCTTTTATATAGGGGAGCATATTCTGAATATAAAAAGACAAGCATGGGGTGGGATGTGTCACCAGATGAATTTATAGATTTAATCAAAATGGTCAGAGAAAAATATACTGATTTACCAATATATATAACTGAAAATGGTTCAGCATGGGACGATAATTTAGTGGATGGGCAAATAAATGATGCTGACAGAATAGAATATTTAATTGAACATTTAAAGGCTGTTGAAAAGATGAATGAAATGGGACTGAATATAAAAGGATATTTTTACTGGTCATTGCTTGATAATTTTGAATGGGGTTATGGTTACTCAAAAAGATTTGGACTTGTTTATGTAGATTTTAAAAATCAAATGAGGATCAAAAAAGAAAGCTTTTATAAATACAAAGAAATAATCAATAGAAGAACAATATGATAGGGGGATTAATATGGAGTTTTTTAAGGGAATTAATAAGATAAAATATGAAGGGCCAAAATCTGATAATCCGCTTGCATTTAAATTTTACAATCCTGACGAGGTTATTGGCGGGAAGACTATGAAGGAACATTTAAGGTTTTCTATGAGCTATTGGCATACAATGTGTGGAGAAGGCTCTGATATGTTTGGTAGAGGGACTTTAGACAAAAGTTTTGGAGGCAATGACAAAATAGAAATATATAAAAACAAGGCATTGGCAGCCTTTGAATTTATGGAAAAATTAAATCTTGATTATTTCTGCTTTCATGATAGAGATATAGCGCCAGAATATGATTCTTTAAGGGAAACCAACAGGGCATTAGACGAGATAGTTGAATTTATTAAGGAGCTTATGAAACAGTATAATAAAAAGCTTTTATGGGGAACAGCCAACCTATTTAGCCATCCAAGATACGCCCACGGAGCTGCAACATCGCCTTATGCCGATGTATTTGCCTTTGCAGGTGCCCAGGTTAAAAAAGCCCTTGATATAACAAAGGAGCTTGATGGACAAGGGTATGTTTTTTGGGGAGGCAGAGAAGGCTATGAAACCCTATTAAACACAAATCTTGAACTTGAAATGGACAACCTTGCAAGATTTTTAAATTTGGCAGTAGATTATGCGAAAAAAATAGGATTTGAAGGGGATTTTTACATAGAACCAAAACCCAAAGAACCAACAAAGCATCAATATGATTTTGATGTTGCAACTGTTTTGAGCTTTTTAAGAAAATATGGACTTGATAAACAATTTAAGATGAATATCGAAGCAAATCATGCAACTTTAGCAGGACATACCTTCCAGCATGAACTTAGAATAGCAAGGGTAAACGGTGTATTTGGTTCAATTGATGCTAACCAGGGGGATCTTTTACTTGGATGGGATACGGATCAGTTCCCAACTAATGTATATGAAACAGCACTTTGTATGTATGAGGTTTTAAAGGCAGGAGGATTTTCAAAGGGTGGATTAAACTTTGATGCAAAAACAAGAAGAGGATCAAATACATTTGAGGATATGTTTATTGGTTATATTGCAGGAATGGATGCCTTTGCGTTAGGGCTTAGAATAGCATATAAGATTATTGAAGACGGTAGAATAGATAAATTCATCCAAGAAAGATACTCAAGCTACAAAGAGGGTATAGGAAAGGACATACTTGACGGAAAAGTTACATTAGAAGACTTAGAACAATATGCCCTTTCAATTGGAGAAGTTAAAAACATTGGTAGCGGAAGACAAGAGTATTTGGAAAATATATTGAATTCGATAATATTTGGGCTATAAGATTTTAATAAAATATCTCCCTTAAATAACAAGGGAGGTATTTTATTTTTTAAGTATAGAAGCTTAAATTAACATAAAACATTTTTATTAGTTTAATAATTAAAATTTCAAAAAATTTTTAATTTTAAGAAGGATATTTTATTTTTTTGGAGAATAAAATAATATAGAAAGTTTGTTTATCAAACAAACAAAGTTAATAGGGGTGATAAAATGAAAAGAAAAATAAAAAATAGCGTAGGTATTTGGGCCTTTGGACCAACTGCAACGAGATTTGTTCCAGGAGGATATCATGTAGAAGTTATTAATGAAACAATGGAAGAAAAAACAGAGAGGGTTGTAAATGGATTAATGGATTATATCGACGGGTTCGAATATCATTATCCAAATGAAATAAATGAAAAAAATATAGAACCAATTAAAAAAATATTAGATTCGGCAGGTAAAGATATATATTGTTTAGCTTTAGGACACCATGTAAATCCTAATTATGCATTAGGATCTTTTATAAATCCTAATCCTAAAATAAGAAGAGAGGCTATAGATATTGCTAAAGCTGGTATCGATATGGCGGGATCTATTGGAGCTAATTTTATTATATGGCCCGGAGGAGAGGGATATAATTATCCTTTTCAAACAAATTACGAAGAGATGTGGAATAACTTTATTAATGCTATTGCAGAGTTAACAGAGCATGCTAATAAGATGAAAGTTACAATATTTTTAGAACATAAAAATAGTGAACCAGCAATGAAAATTGCAATGAGAAATATAGGAATGACGTTGTATGTTATTAATAAAATCAAAGAAAGGGGTGTAGATACATCAAATCTTAAAGTTAATATGGATTGGCAACATTTGATAATGAACGGAGAAAATTTAGCAGAATATGCAAGGCTTTTAGCAATGGAAAATAAATTAGGACATCATCATGCAAATAGTGGATGGGGATTATTTGATGATGATAATATGGTTGGTGCCTTATGCTTTATGGAAACATTAGAACTTGCAAAAGAATTACAAGAAATTGGATATGGGAAAAATGGTGAAAGAATTGGTTACGATCTTTTCCCATATACGGAAAATCAAATTGAAGCAGTAAAGCAGAGTGTAATTAATTGGGAGTTTATATATGAAGTTGCTAATAAAATTGATAATTTAGAGTTAAAGAAGGCTAAAGATTGTAAAGACGCAGTAAAAGCAATAAGAGAAGTTTATAAAGCACTTGGGGCGAATTGTTAAGGGGGATATTTATGTATTTTTTAGGAATAGATCTTGGAACTTCTTCGGTAAAAATAATACTTGTCGATGAAAACGGTGATATTGTTGCAAGTATGTCTAAAGAATATGATATATATTTTCCTTTCCCTAATTGGGCAGAGCAAAATCCAAAAGAATGGTGGGATGCAACTAAGGAAGGAATACGAGAACTTATTGAAAAATATAACATAGATTCTAATGATATAAAATCTATAGGATTAAGTGGACAGATGCACGGGTTAGTAATGCTTGATAAAAATTTTAATGTTTTATATCCAGCTATTCTTTGGTGCGATCAAAGAACGCAAAAGGAATGTGATTATATTAATACATTTATTAATAAAAAAGATTTATCTTTAAACACTGGAAATAAAGCGTTAACAGGTTTTACGGCACCTAAAATACTATGGATAAGAAATAACAGAAAAGATATTTATGATAAAATAGCCTATATTCTTTTACCAAAGGATTACATACGATTTAAATTAACCGGAGAATTAGCGATAGATGTTGCCGATGCATCAGGAACATTGTTATTTGATGTTAAAAATAGAAGATGGTCAAATTTTATTTTAGAAAAACTAAATATTCCAATTGAATTATTGCCAAAAGTATATGAGTCCTATGAATGCACTGGATATGTATCAAAAGAAGCAGCTTTAGAAACAGGATTAAAGGAAGGAACTATGGTTGTTGGAGGAGCTGGTGATCAGGCAGCAGCAGCTGTTGGAACTGGTGTTGTTAAAAATGGGGATGTAACTGTATCACTTGGAACTTCAGGTGTAGTTTTTGCATCTTTAAATGATTTTTATTTAGAAGAGGAAAACAGATTGCATTCCTTTTGTCATGCTAATGGAAAATGGCATGTAATGGGAGTTATGCTTTCAGCCGCATCATGTTTAAAATGGTGGGTTGAAAATGTTAATAATAACAATTATGATGAGCTGCTAGAAGGTGCAGAAAGAGTAGAAGTTGGAAGCGACAATTTATTATTCTTGCCTTATTTAATGGGAGAAAGAACTCCTTATAGTGATCCAAATGCTAAAGGAGCATTTATAGGTCTTAACATGATTCATAATAAGTATCATATGACAAGATCTATATTAGAAGGGGTAGCTTTTGGATTGAAAGATTCCTTAAGACTTATTGAGAATATGGGAATAAATATAAATACAGTAAGGTTAAATGGTGGTGGCGCAAAAAGCAGGTTATGGAGGCATATAATTGCCGATGTGTTTAATAAAAAAATAGAAATAATTAATTCTACAGAAGGGCCTGCTTTAGGGGCTGCTATCCTTGCAGCTGTAGGATATGGCTATTACAAAGATGTAAATGAAGCCTGCGAAAGTCTTATAAAGGTTGTAGATGAGATTTATCCTTCTGAAAATAATGTTAAGAAATATAGGAGACTATATGAGGTGTATGTAAATCTATATAAAACCTTAAAAGATACTTTTGATGGTTTGGCTGATTTATGCTTATAAGGCTATAGTTGAGCTATAGTCTATAAAAATAAATTTTTGGGGGGATAAAAATGTTTAAAAAAAGTGGCTTTAAAAGTCCGAAACTATTAGCTCTATTACTCACAGTCTTATTTATGGTTTTATCATTGACATCATGTGCTACAACATCCTCAAATGAAGCTACATCAAAAACTAATGACACCGAAGCTAAAAAGATTAAAATTGGACTTTCGATGGATGACTTGCGATTAGAAAGATGGCAACATGATAGAGATTTCTTTGTGGCTCGTGCACAAGAACTTGGAGCGGAAGTCTTAGTTCAATCAGCAAATGGTGATGACCAGACACAAATAGCACAATGCGAAAATTTGATAACTCAAGGAGTAGATGTGCTAGTTGTAATTCCACATAATGGTGAAGCTATAGCACCTGTTGTTGAAGAAGCTCATAAAGCAGGCATTAAGGTTTTAGCATATGATAGATTAATTACTAATTCGGATGTTGATTATTATATATCTTTTGATAATGTAAAGGTAGGGGAATTGCAAGCTACAGCACTTGTAAAACAAGTTCCAAAAGGAAGATATTTTTTAATGGGTGGATCACCAACAGATAATAATGCGAAATTATTTAGGCAAGGACAAATGAATATTTTGCAACCTTTAATTGATAAAGGCGATATAAAAATTGTAGGAGATCAATGGGTAAAAGATTGGTTACCTGATGAAGCATTAAAAATAATGGAAAATGCTTTAACTGCAAATAAGAATAATATTGATGCGGTTGTAGCTTCTAATGATAGCACAGCAGGTGGTGCGATACAGGCTTTAGCTGCTCAAAATTTAGCTGGAAAAGTCGCTATATCTGGGCAAGATGCAGATTTAGCAGCTTGTCAAAGAATAGTTGAGGGCACTCAGACAATGACAGTATATAAACCAATTAAAAATTTGGCAACTAAAGCAGCTGAGGTCGCAATTGCAATGGCTAAAAATGAAGAAATACAAACAAATGGAACGGTCAATAATGGAAAAATTGATGTAAAATCTATTTTATTGGAACCAATAGCTGTAACAAAAGAAAATATTGTCGATACAGTTATTAAGGATGGGTTCCATAAGTTAGAAGATGTGTTCAAAAATATTCCAAAAGATAAATGGCCTAAAGTAAATTAAAGAAAAATGTATAAGAAAAAGAAAAATATGTCTATACATACAAGGGAATTTAATTTCCCTTGTATGTATAATATTTTAAAGGTAGGGATAAATATGGGTGATTTAATATTAAAAATGATTAATATAACTAAAGAGTTTTATGGTGTAAAGGCTTTAGACAATGTTTGTTTGGAAGTAAAAAAAGGAGAAATACATGGTTTATGTGGAGAAAATGGAGCTGGAAAGTCTACTTTAATGAAAATATTAAGTGGAGTTTATCCATACGGAACATATACCGGAGAAATTATTTATAATGATAAGCAATTAAAATTAAATAATGTAAATGATTCAAAAAAGAAAGGCATATCAATTATACATCAAGAGCTTCAATTAATAAAAGAACTATCAATATGTGAAAATATTTTCTTGGGAAATGAACCTAATAAAAATGGTATTGTAGATTTTAATTTAATGTATAAAAAAACAGAAGAATTATTAGAGGAATTAAAAATGGATATTAATCCGTTTACTTTAGTTAAAAATTTAGGCTTAGGACAACAACAACTTATAGAGATAGCAAAAGCTTTATCACAAAATGCAAACTTATTAATTTTAGATGAACCTACTGCTTCGCTTACTGATAATGAAGTTGAAACATTAATGAAAATATTAAGAGATTTAAAAGCAAGAGGTGTTACGTGTATATACATATCTCATAAACTAAATGAAGTATTAGAATTATGTGATAGAGTAACAATTATTAGAGATGGCAAAACAATAGGAACAGAGGAAACAAAAAATTTAAATCAGGATAAAATTATAAATATGATGGTTGGTAGGGAAATAAAAGATCTATATCCTAAAGAGGAACATGAAACAGGTAATGAATTTTTTGCAGTTAAAAAATTTTCAGTTTATGATAATAATAATAAAAATAAAAAAATCGTAGATAATATAAGCTTTACATTAAAAAAAGGAGAAATTTTGGGAATAGCAGGCTTGGTAGGTTCTGGAAGAACGGAATTGGTATCAAGTATATGTGGCTTTTATAAAGGGAGAAAAGAAGGTGAAATTTATATAAATAATAATAAAGTTTATATTAGAAATCCAATTGATGCACTTAATTTAGGAATAGCAATGGTGCCTGAAGACAGAAAAAAAGATGGAATAATTGGAAGTATGTCAGTCAAAGAAAATATATCAATTTCAAATATTAATAAATACAAACAAATGTTAGGAATAATAAATGAAAGCTTAGAGTTAGTTGATGTTAATAAATATGTTAAAGAATTTAACATAAAAGCAGCGAATTTAGAATTAAAAATTAAGAATTTAAGTGGTGGTAATCAACAAAAAGCAATACTAGCAAGATTTCTATTAAGAAAGCCTAATATTTTAATATTAGATGAGCCAACAAGAGGAATAGATGTTTCAGCTAAATATGAAATTTATAAATTAATAAATAAGCTTGTAAAACAAGGGGTATCAATAATTTTAATTTCTTCTGAGTTACCAGAGATTTTAGGAATGAGTGATAGAATTATAGTAATGCATGAAGGTAAACTTAAGGGGGAATTTAATAATAAAAATTTAACTCAAGAGATGATAATGGAATGTGCAATAGGAGGTAAATAATAATGAGAATCGAACTTAAAAATACTAAAAATATACAAATTAAAAAGCATCAAATTAATATAAAAACTTATATGTTAATAATAGCATTAATTTGCATATGGGCTATTTTTACTTTAACAACAAAAGGGGATTTTTTAACTGCTAGAAATATTTCTAATCTTTTAAGGCAGATGGCAGTTACTGGAATATTAGCTACAGGTATGGTTTTTGTTATTATTGCCGGGCAAATTGATTTATCTGTTGGTTCAATGCTAGGCTTATTAGGAGGAATTGCGGCTATATTAAATGTTTGGCATAATATTAATGGAATATTAACTATATTAATAACATTAGTAATTGGAATACTACTTGGTATATGGAATGGTTTTTGGGTTGCATATAAAAAAGTTCCTGCCTTCATAGTGACTTTAGCAGGTATGCTGATATTTAGAGGTGCATTAATTGGTATTACTAAAGGTTCTACAATAGCACCTTTAACTTCTGAGTTTAAGTTTATTGGGCAAGCCTATTTAACGAAAAGTGTTGGAATAATAATTGGAATATTATTTGCTTTGTTATTGATATTGCAAACATTAAAAGAAAGGAAAGAAAAAATACAAAATAATATTCCTGTACCAAAAATGACTACAGAAATTATGAATATGCTCTTCTTAATAGTATTTATTGCTATTTTGGTTTTAGTTTTGAATAAATATCAAGGTATTCCAGTTCCTGTATTTATAATGTTCATAATAGCTATTATTTTTAATTTTATTGCTAAAAAAACAGTATTTGGTAGAAGGGTGTATGCTTTAGGAGGGAATAGTGAAGCAGCAAGATTATCAGGAATTAATGTAGATAAATTAACAATGATATTATTTGCAATAAATGGACTTTTAGCAGCAATAGGAGGAATATTATTAACATCAAGATTAAATGCTGCATCCGTTGCTGCTGGGCAAAACGCAGAATTGGATGCTATAGCATCTTGTGTAATAGGTGGAGCAAGCTTGATGGGGGGAGTTGGAACAGTTAGTGGAGCTCTTATTGGGGCATTGGTTATGGCTAGTATAGATAATGGGATGAGTATGTTAAATACACAACCGTTTTGGCAATACGTGGTTAAAGGATTAATTCTATTAATTGCTGTTTGGATTGATATGGAATCGAAGAATAAAAATTAATTTAAGGAGAGTTAAAATGATAACTGGAGATCAAGTATTAATTAAACAAATTAATAAATCATTAGTTATGAATATAATTAGAGAAAAACGTAACATTTCAAGAGCTCAGATATCTAAAATTACCGGTTTGAACAGGGCTACTGTTTCTGCTATTGTTGATGAATTAATATATGAAGGAATTGTTATAGAAGAGGGGTTAGGAGAATCAAAAGGCGGGAGAAAACCCATTATTCTTAGAATTAATGAAAATTATGCTTGTATAATTGGAATTGATTTAGGAGTCAATTATGTATCTGTTTTATTAGCAAACTTTAATGCAAAGACTTTATGGAGTAAAAAACTAATGCTTAATATAGGTGAAAGTCAAGAAGAAATCATTGATAAGATATTTACTTTAGTTGATGAAGCATTGATTAACGCACCAAAAACAATAAAAGGAATTTTAGGAATTGGAATGGGAGTTCCAGGTATAACTAATCATAAAGAAGGAATTATTTTAAAAGCACCTAATTTAAACTGGGAAAATGTTAATATAAAAGAAATTATTGGAGAAAAATATGATACAAAAATTTTCATAGATAATGAAGCAAATGTAGCTGCTATAGGTGAGAAATGGTTTGGAACTGGACAAAAATTTAAAAATTTAATTTATGTAAGTGCGGGAATTGGTGTTGGAGCAGGAATAATTATTAATGATAAATTATTTAGAGGGGCAAATGGACTCGCAGGAGAACTGGGACATATGACTATTGATGTAAATGGCATGAAATGTTCATGTGGGAATATTGGATGCTGGGAATTATATGCATCAGAAAAGGCTTTAATAAGATTAATGTCTCCACAAAACGATATTAATTATAGTAAAAATAAGAAATTAATTGATATAATTGAACAAGCAAGAAATGGATCTATCGAAGCTATTAATTCTTTTAAAAGCGTTGCAAAATTTCTAGGTTTAGGAATTGTAAATTTAATCAATACTTTTGATCCTGAACTAATTATTATTGGTAATACGATTTCGCTAGCCTATGATTTGATAATTGATGAAGTAAAAAGGATAGTTAATGATAATTGCTTTACTACAAAACATTCAAAAGTAAAAATTGAGGTATCAAGATTTGGAACTGATGCATGTGCTATTGGAGCTATTGCACTTGTAATTTCAGATATTTTTTCGCTATCTTTTTAGAATATATAATAAGGATATATAATAATTGATATAAAAATATAATTTAAGTGTTTTCTGCTTGACATTATTTATATAGGGCATAGTTATTCATAAAACTATGCCCTGAATTTATTTTTCTTCAAATTCTTCCAATAGGCTATGGGCAAGCTTTTTATATGCAGTAGCTTGGGCGATGAGGGATATAACTGTTAAGAACATCAAAAGTTTTTGACTATCGCTTTCATTAAGATGCTTATTATCAATTATCTTTTTCAATTTCTTTTCTGTTTCTTGACTTGTTGAAATGAAGTTTTTTAATGTTTCTTTTTGAAGATCGACAAATATTTCATATGCAAATTCCCAGGTTATAAGGTCGTCGGTTTTTTCGTTTATCTTATTGAAGGCAAGATTGAACACTTCTTTGATTTCTTCTGTAGTAAGTATTGGACGCATATAATTTAAAAGGATTAATTGGATTAGATGGTCCTTTGTGTAGCCTCTTTTTTTACCATCTTCAGGTTTTGAAATAACTTCAGCCTTTATATAGTTTTGGATAATATTGCTGGTGTATTCTTCATTTAATTTATTGTTTAAAAAATCCGTAACCTGGGATAAAAAAAGGTCATAGGGTGGGAGATCATCAAGGCCAATTATGGACTTTTTTGAAATATCTTCAGCGAGCTTAACTAATTTATCAGAAAGGTTTATACTCATAATTTTTCCCTCCTATAAAGATCTAATTATATTATACAGTATAATATACCATAAAACAAGATTAGATAATCGATATAATATAATAATATTAAAAGACAAGTTTTTTAAAAATCAAAGAAATCGAAAGCAAATTAGAGAAATTTTGAGATTTGGAAATAAACAAACTATAAATGGTGACAAAATAAATAAAATAAAGTGAAAATACCTTTGATATATAGTATAAAATACCATATAATAAAGTTGTGATGATTGATTAAGGAGGATTTGAAGATGAGGAAAAAGCTATTGGGTTTTTGGCTTGCGGTTACATTGCTTTTGACATCCTTCCTAACACCTTTTTTAGAATTGGTTAATGCTGCGCCTAAGGCAGGTGGGGGTGGTTTTAAATCAGGGAGCTTTAAATCCAGTCCCTTTAACAGTGGAGGTTTTAAATCAGGAACATTTAAATCTACACCAAAATATACTTTGCCCCTTCCAAAGAGCTATCAAAGAAAAAGCTATACACCAAAAAATTACATCCCAATTCCTGTCCCTTGGGGAGGATTTTGGGGAAGCCCATTTAGGTCTGTATATACTGGTTTTGTTTTAGTGTCGTTAATTAACTTTATCTTTAAAATTATAGTCTTTCTATTAGTCTTATATATCATATTTAAAATATTTAGAAGATAAGGAGTGGTTAATGTGGGTATCCTACAAAGAATGTCAAACATTTTTAAAGCAAAGGTGAACAAGGCTATGGACGAAATTGAAAATCCTATTGAAATTTTAGATCAAAAGATAAGGGATATGGAAGAAGCACTAAATGAGGCAAGAATTTCTGCTGCAGAAATTTTAGGAAATGTTCATGAAATCGAGAAAAAGATCGACAATTCAAAACTAAACATCAAAGAATTTGATGAAAAGGTAAAACTTGCCCTTTCAAAGGGGAATGAAGAACTTGCTAAAAAGGCCCTTGAGAGAAAACTTTATGAAGAAAAAGTTTTTAAGGATTTACAAAAAAGCTACGAAGAAGCTTTTAAAAAGGCTGAGATCATAAAAAGTAAACTAAAGGAACTTGAAGAAGAGTTAGAAAAAACAAGAAGATATAGGGATGAAGCAGCAGCGAGATACAACAATGCAAAGGCAGCAGAAAAGGTTAATGAGATACTTCTTGATATAAAATCCAAAACAAACAGCATAAGCCTTGACGAAATAGAAAGAAAGATCCAAAGAAAAGAAGCGATAGCAGAAGGTTTGGAAGATTTAAGAAACGATAGTTTAGATAAAGAGTTTGAAGAACTTGAAAAGATAGATTTAGATGAAGAACTTAGAAAATACAAAGAAAATTTAGGGTGATTATATGAGGGATAGAGAGTTTTTAGACAAAGAAAAAGAAAAATACGGCAAAATGTATTCTGATTTATCCTTTGCTATTGATAATGTTTCCCCCTTTATAGATACAAGGGAGCTTAAGACAAGGAGGTATTATACTAAGCTCCCTGTTTTAAAAAGATATATAGAAAAATTAGAAGAAGCTGAAACAAAATTAAATAAAGCTGGGATATTTTCAATCTTTTCAAATGGAAAGGTAATAGATGAATTAGAAAAATATAAGTTTGAATTTAACAAGGAATTTAAGCAGCTTCAAAAATGTTCAAGTTGTAAATGCCTGAATTGTTCTGTTGGGTGTAAATTTGATGGATGCTTAGGCTGCAGGGAAGGTTCTAATGTTGTCTCATGTGACCATGACAGGATTAACGTAAGATTCCATGATGATTTTTATCTTGACCTTACAAATGAGAAAACAGGTAAAAGGGAAAAGTTTAAGGTTTTGGCAACATTAATGGATGCAATATTAAACAGGCACTATATAATCATTGAGGGATTATTATCAAAAGAAAAATATGTTTTGTATTATTATCCAGATATTGACGAAGATAGATTTGGAGAGATAAAGGATGAAGAGGAATTTGACTTTATAGTTGAAACTTATCAATCTGTTGAGTTTTGATCCCCCCCTTTTTTTATATAAATTAAGCTACCTCTATTTTGGGGTAGCTTAATTTTATTGCAAAATTTATAATTTAGAAATAAAATTAAACATGAATGACTTATGTGTAAAGAAGGTGATGGATTGAAACTTTGGGGAGGTAAAAGATACTACTCATTGAACTATTTTTTAAGGCAAAAGTTTGGTGAGAAGGTCTTTAAAATATCCTTAGATGCAGGATTTACATGCCCTAATAGAGATGGAACAGCAGGGCATGGAGGATGTATTTTCTGCAGTGCAAGGGGCTCTGGAGATTTTGCAGGAACAAAGGAAAATTTAGTAGAACAATTTTTTGAAGTTAAGGAAATGATGCATAAAAAGTGGAAGGAAGGAAAATATATAGCCTATTTTCAGGCCTATACAAATACTTATGCTCCTGTTGAAGTGCTGAGGGAAAAGTATGAGACGGTTTTAAATATAGATGGTGTTGTTGGCCTTGCAATTGCAACAAGGCCAGATTGCCTTCCTGAGGATGTATTAGATCTTTTAGATGAGATAAACAAAAAAACTTATCTTTGGGTGGAACTTGGTCTTCAGACCATTCATGAGGACACAGCAAAACTTATAAATAGAGGTTATCCCTTAGAAACATATATAAAAGCAATAGAGGAACTTAAAAAAAGGAATATAGATGTAGTAACCCATGTTATTTTAGGACTTCCTGGTGAGGATAAAAAAAGAATCCTTGAAACCGTTGACTTTGTTGCCCACACTAATACTCAAGGGATAAAACTACATCTTCTCCATCTTATGAAGGGAACAAGGCTTGTTGAACTTTATAAACGAGGGGAGTTAAAGTTTTTATCCATGGATGAATACGTCGATTTAATAGTAGACTGCATTGAAAGGCTCCCGGAGGATATTGTTGTTCATAGGTTAACCGGAGATAGCCCAAGAAGCCTTATTATAGAGCCTCTTTGGAGCCTTAAAAAGTGGGAGGTTTTAAATGCGATAGATAAAAGATTTGAAGAAAGGGATACATGGCAGGGGAAATATTTTAAGTAATGGGGGGATTAATATGAAGGCAGCTTTTGTGACGTTTTATAAAATTGAAATATACTGTGAAGATGCTGAAAAGATAGAATGGGAAAATATTAAAGTTTATCAAGAAAGTGAACCCATAGAAATTAGTATTATAAACAAGAAAAAAGATCATTGTGAGATTATTTTGTCCGAACCCGTTGACATTAAAAGAAAAACTTATATTAGTATAAAAGACAAATGCTTTGAAGTCCCTTATAGCAATCTTTTTAAAACAGAAGAATTCAATGAAAAATATTATTATGATGGATTTTTAGGCTGCAGGATTTTAGATGATAAGATTGAATTTAGAGTTTGGTCCCCTGTAGCGACAAGTATAGACCTTGTTTTATATAAGAATGGGGATCAGAGCCTTCAAGAAGAACCCATCATATTTAACATGAAGGAGAAAAATGGGGTTTTCTCAGGGGAAGTAGATTTAAAATATAAAGGATATTTTTATACATATAAAGTTCAGATTTATGACAAAATTGAAGAAGTTGTGGACCCTTATGCAAAGGCGGTGGGAATAAACGGCCTAAGGGCTGCTATAATAGATTTAGAGGAAACAAATCCTTATAATTGGCAAGAGGACAAATATGTTAAACTTGAAAACTATGTAGATGCAGTAATATATGAGATTAGCATAAGAGATATATCCTCAAATGAAAACAGTAACATCAAAAAAAGGGGTAAGTTTCTAGGGCTTGTTGAAGAAGGAACTTTTTCTAAAAAGGGAGTTACAACCGGCCTTGAGCATATAAAGGAGCTTGGTGTAAGTCATGTTCAAATACTTCCCTTTTATGATTTTCACTTTGAGAGCGTTGACGAAAGGGATCCGCTTAAAAGATATAATTGGGGATACGATCCTCAGAATTATAACGCCCCAGAGGGAAGTTTTTCTTTAAATCCCTATGAACCTAAAGAAAGGATTAGAGAATTAAAGACAATGATTCAAAAACTTCACCAAAACAACATTGGGGTTATTATGGATGTTGTATATAATCATGTTTATGATTATAAAAAAAGCAACTTTGAAAAGATATTTCCAGGCTACTACTTTAGATGCGATAAATTTGGAAATATTTCAAATGGCAGTGGCTGTGGAAACGATGTTGCATCAGAAAATAAAATGGTAAGAAGGTTTATTAAGGATTCGGTTATATTTTGGGCTAAGGAGTATCATATTGATGGATTTAGATTCGACCTTTTAGGGCTATTAGATGTAGATACAATTAATGATATATATGATGAACTAAAGCAAATAAATCCAAACGTAATCATCTATGGCGAAGGTTGGGACCTTAATACTTATTTAGAACATGATAAAAAGGCTATTCAGATGAATGCATATAAAACTCCAAATATTGGATACTTTAATGATATAATAAGGGATGCCATAAGGGGACATACCTTTGAAGCGGAGAAAAAGGGATTTGCAGGAGGAGAAAGTAAAGAACACGATATAAAAAGGGGCGTTGTAGCAGCAATAAACTATGACGAGAGTTTAAAGGGACCTTTTATTTCTCCTGATCAATCCATAAATTATGCCTCCTGTCATGACAATCATACCCTTTGGGATAAAATTAGCATAACAAATAAAGAGGATTCTGTTGAAGAGAGGGTTAGAATTCAAAAATTATCTCAGGCGATAGTTTTAACAAGCCAAGGTGTTCCCTTTATCCACTTAGGATGTGATTTTTGTAGAACAAAACAGGGGCATGAAAACAGCTATAACCTTCCCGATATAATAAATTCTGTTGATTGGGATAGAAAATATGAGTTTAGGGATGTATTTGAATACGTAAAGGGGCTTATAAGACTTAGAAAGGAACATCCTGCCTTTAGATTAAATTCCTGTGAAGACATAAAAAAATATTTAAAATTTTTAGACTGCCCATCAAGGACAGTTGCCTTTAAAATAGACTATCCTAGGGATGCATGGAAGGAAATAATTGTAATATATAATTCCAATAAAAGTGCGGTAGATATAAAAATTCCAAATGGTGTATGGAATGTTGCTGTTGATGGAAGGCTTGCAGGAGTTGATGCTTTATATAAAATATATGGAGACAAGGTAAAGGCTGCACCCATTTCTGCAATGGTGCTATTTAGATGATTTGCTTTTTAAGAAAGGTCTTTAAATATTTAATTTGTTATTATTATAATTATTGTAGTGAGATTTTATCTTTTATTTGTTTATTTTTTTTAGTATAATACAAATAGAAAAGGTTTTCTATGATAGGGGGAGTTTAAATGAACATTTTAGTTACTGGTGGAGCAGGATATATAGGTTCCCACACCGTAAAGATGCTCCATAGGATGGGGATTAATGTTGTTGCCTATGATAATCTTGTAAAAGGGCATGAAGAAGCTGTAAAATGTGATATTTTTGTAAAGGGAGACATCTTTGATAGCGAACTTTTAAGGGATACTATAAAAAGATACAATATAGACTCTGTCATTCATTTTGCAGCTTATAGCCTTGTAGGTGAATCAATGGAAAAGCCCATGATGTATTACAAAAACAATGTTGAAGGGACATTAAATCTTCTTGAAGTTATGCTGGATTGTAATGTTAAAAGGCTTGTATTTTCTTCAACTGCAGCAGTTTATGGTGAGCCTGAAAGGGTTCCGATAACTGAGGACCTTCCTAAAAATCCAACCAACGTTTATGGAAGGACAAAACTTATTATGGAAGGGGCAATGGAGGATTATTCAAGAAGTTATGGCCTTAAATATATCGCCTTAAGATATTTTAACGCATGTGGCGCAGATGAAGAAGGAGATATTGGAGAAGACCATAATCCAGAGAGCCATCTAATCCCATTGGTATTGCAGGCTGCATTAGGAAAGAGGGATAGCATAAAGGTATTTGGCGATGATTATCCGACAAAGGATGGAACTTGCATCAGAGACTATATCCATGTTAATGATCTTGCCTATGCCCATTACTTAGCCCTAAAGGCATTATATGAAGGTCATGAATCAGATGTTTTTAACCTAGGAAATGGCGTAGGTTTTTCGGTTAAAGAGATAATCGATGCAGCAGAAGAAGTGGTAGGGCATCCGATTAAAAGAGAAATAGTAGGTCGCCGTCCTGGGGATCCTGCTGTTCTTATTGCAAGCTCAGAAAAGATTAAAAAAGAACTTGGCTGGAAACCAAAATATACTGATATAAAGGAAATAATAAAAACGGCATATAATTGGCATAAAAACCATCCTGATGGATTTTCAAAAAAGGCCTAAACTTTAGGCCTTTTTTGATTCGTTTTTCCGAATATTTTTTTCTTGCTTTTTTTACTTGTTATGTTACACTTTATAATAGTTATAAAATATAACTATTTAAAGATGAATTAATCCTACAAAGGAGGTGGCATGGTGAGTAGGGAAAGGCTTGCTGAGTATTTGCAAACATTTTTGCCGATGTTTTATAAAAAGCTTATGAAGGGCATTACCTTGCCAGGAGTAACAAAGCAACAACTATGGCTATTATATTTAATAGAAAATCATGATGAAAAGCCGATGAGCTTTTATAGTGAAAAAATGATGATTCCAAAGTCTAATTTAACTTCTATTGCTGATAAATTGATTGAAGATGGACTTATTGAAAGGGCATATGATCCAAAGGATAGAAGAATAATTTTACTTAAAATTACCGATAAGGGTAAGCTTTTTATAAATGATTGTAGAGAAAAAACTAAAAAAGCTATTTTTCAAAAATTAGAAAACCTTGATGATAAAGACGTTGATAGATTAAATGAGATATTCGAAGAGATGAAAAACATATTTAAAAAATTAGAACAATAAAGGGGGAATTTTAATGAAAAAGATGAAGGTATTTTTAACAGTTTTACTCTTATTGATTGTCCTTGGTGTGGGAGGTGGACTTTATATTTATTTTTACAATTCCAGCCACTATATAATAACTGAAAATGCTCAAGTTTCTGCAAATATGATAGCTATTACACCAGAACTCACAGGAAAGGTTGAAACATGGAATGTAAAGGAAGGAGATTATGTTAAAAAAGGAGAAATTCTTGGACATCAGGATATAAGTGCTATTGTTCAAAGCAGCATGATTAATGCACAATCCTTAAATACTTCTGCTGATGTTATAGCATCAAAATCTTACATTAAATCACCAATAGATGGTAAAGTCGTATTATCAAACGTAGTTGAGGGCCAAGTTATATCACCGGGTATGGAGATAGCACAGATTATGGATACGACAAATATTTATATAAAGGCAAACATAGAAGAAACAAATATAATGAAGATTAAGGAAGGACAAAGAGTTGATATAACGATAGATGCATATCCAGGTAAGAAGTTTGTAGGCTATGTAAAAAGCATAGGTCAAGCAACAGAATCAGCCTTCTCAGCCTTTCCTACATTAAATACAAGCGGAAATTTTTCAAAACAAACCCAATATATCCCTGTTAAAATAAGCATACAAAATGATGAAAATTTAAGCTTAATGCCTGGAATGAATGCGACAATAAAAATTTACATTAAGTAGGAAGGGAGTGCTTAGTATGAAAAAGAGAATTTTAGGTGTTTTAATAGGTGCATTTATATTATTCATATCGATAACAGGATGTGCTGTCAAAAGTTCAAATACTTCAAATGCTATTGATGTTCAAGTTGCAACTGCCCAAAAACAGAACATAGATGCTGAACTTAATATAAGTGGAACTTTAGTTCCACAAAAAACTGTAAATGTTTACAGTAAATTATCTGGTCAAGTAGAAAAGGTAAATGTTGAAGTTGGAAGTGAAGTAAAAGAAAAGGATTTACTTGCAGTTATAGAAACAAATGCTTTAAACCTTCAGCTTGAACAACTTCAAGCATCACTAAACTCAGCAAAGGCATCTGAAGAACTAGCCAAAGGGCAAGTTGCTCAGGCTAAGATTAATCTTGATAGTATGCAAAGGGTCTACGAAGAAACGAAGAACCTTTATGACAAAGGAATAGCTTCTAAGGCTCAGCTAAATGAAATTGAAACAAAATATGAAATTGCAAAAAAGCAATATGAAACAGCTTTGAATGGAACATTAAATCAAGCAAAGGCAGCTGTGAGTGCTGCACAGGCAAATATTAAAAATATAAAGTTTCAAATATCAAATGCTAAGATTACAAGTCCAATAAATGGGGTAGTTACAAATAGGAATATTAATCCTGGTGAGCTAGCAGCTCCGACTGCACCGCTTTTTACAATTGCTGATGTTTCTACTTTAAAGTTAAAAGGAACAATTTCACAGAGGTATTTGCCATATATAAAAATTAATCAGACAATAGATGTGGTTGTTGATATATATCCTAACAAGGTATATAAAGGAGTAATAACAAGCATAGGGCCAATGGCTATTGGAACAGGAATGTATTTCCCAATTGAAATTAGCATAAAGAATATAGATAACTTAAAACCTGGCCTATCTGCCTATGGAAGAATAAAGATTACATCAAAGGATGCGGTAGTAATCCCTGCTTCAGCTGTTGTTAAAAATGATGGAAAATCCTATGTATATGTTATTGAAAACAACACAGCCAAGAAGAGATATGTTGAAACTGGATTATTAAATGACAAGGAAGTTGAAATCATAGAAGGATTAAATGAAAATGAAAAGGTGGCAATATCAAATGTAAATAACCTGTTCGACAATGCAGTTGTTAACGTAAAATAATTTACTCAATTGGAGTTGATGCACATGATTAAACTTTTTAGGTTTCTTAAAAAATTTAGGTGGCTTGTTATTGCTGTTATTGGCTTTATGTTTGTTCAGGCAATAGCTGAACTTTATCTTCCAACGTTAATGTCTGACATTGTTAATAATGGAATGATGAAGGGTGATACCGCCTATATATGGAGGCGTGGAGGCTACATGCTTTTAGTTGCAGGATTAAGTTCATTAAGTTCAATAGTTGGGGCCTTTCTTTCTGCAAGGGCTGCAGTTGGATTTGGAAAGATTCTCCGTAACAATATTTTTACCAGAGCAGAAAGGTTTTCACTTCACGAATTTGACAAAATAGGAACAGCCTCCATGATAACAAGGACAACCAATGATATAAATCAAGTTCAAATGGTTCTTGTAATGATGATGAGATTTATTATTTATGCACCTATAATGTGTATAGGTGGAATAATAATGGCTTATTCAAAGGATAGGTATTTGACATTAGTATTAGGAGGCATTTTGCCGCTATTTGTTGCAACAATCGTCTTGATTGCAGCTAAAGTTATTCCTCTTTTTAAATCCCTTCAAAAGAAACTCGATAAAGTAAATCAGATACTAAGGGAAAATTTAATTGGTATTAGAGTAATAAGAGCATTTAATAGGATTGATACAGAAAGAAAAAGATTTTATGACGCAAATAGGGACCTTACTGATACTGCAATAAAGGTAAATAAAATAATGGCTGTAATGCAGCCTATTATGATCCTTCTTATGAACTTTACAAGCATATCCATAATTTGGTTTGCTAGCAAAAGGATAGGCGAAAATAGACTTCAAATAGGCGATATGATGGCCTTTTTACAATATGCAATGCAGATTTTATTTTCAATAATAATGGTATCCATTATGTTTGTTATGATTCCAAGGGCTCAAGCTTCTGCAGAAAGAATTAATGAAATTTTTGAGATCGAACCTGAAATAATTGATCCTAAGGATCCTAAAAAAGTCGATGGATTTAAAGGGCATATAGAATTTAAAAATGTTACCTTCAGTTATCCAGGAGCTGAAACCCCGGCTATCGAAGATATCTCCTTTGAAGCAAAGCCAGGGGAGGTTACTGCAATAATAGGGGGAACAGGATCAGGTAAATCTACAATATTGAATCTTATTATGCGTTTTTATGATGTAGATAGAGGTAACATTTTAATTGACGGAGTGGATATAAGGGAATTAGAGCAAAAAGAATTAAGATCATTTATAGGCTACGTCCCACAAAATGCAGTTTTATTTTCTGGAACTATCGCTGATAATATAAGATACGGTAAGGAAGATGCTACAGATGAAGAAATAAGACATGCAGCAGAAATTGCCCAAGCTATAGAATTTATCAATGACATGAAGGATGGCTTTAATTCTTTAGTTTCACAAGGTGGAACGAATTTATCAGGAGGTCAAAAGCAGCGTCTTTCAATAGCAAGGGCCATAGTTAAAAAGCCTAAGATATATATTTTTGATGATAGTTTTTCTGCTTTAGACTTTAAAACAGATGCTAAATTAAGATTAGCCCTTAAAAAGGAAACTACAAATTCAACTGTTCTTATTGTAGCACAAAGAGTCGCAACGATTATGGACGCAGATAAGATTATAGTTTTAGATGAAGGAAGGATAGTTGGGATAGGAAAACATAGGGAACTTTTAAAAACCTGTGAAGTATATCGTGAAATTGTGTCTTCCCAGCTAAGTGAGGAGGAGATAGCATGAGCGAGAGAAGAGGTATCAATAGACCTGCTGGCCCCAGGGGACCTATGGGACCGGCCATGGGAAGACCGGTTGAAAAGGCAAAGGACTTCAAAGGAACAGTAAAAAGGCTTGTTGAATATATGAAGCCCCAAAAGTTTAAGTTTATTGCTGTATTTATCCTTGCTATCCTAAGCACAGTTTTTAACATAGTTGGACCTAAGATAATGGGGAAGGCAACGACAAAGCTTGGTGAGGGAATACTTGCAAAATATATGCGAATAATTCAAATACAGATGGCTATCCAAAAAAAGATGCCGCCACAGGTTATAGCAAAGCTCAAAAATTCACCAATTCCAAGTATAGATTATGATTATATTGGAAGAATTCTGCTTCTTTTGATAGGACTTTATATAATAAGTGCAAGTTTTAACTTTTTAATGGCCTATATAATGTCAAGCGTATCGCAGGAAATGGTTTTTAAGATGCGCTCTGAGGTTAAGGATAAACTTGATCGGTTGCCTTTAAAATATTTTGACTCACGAACCCATGGTGAGATTTTAAGCCGCGTTACAAATGATATGGATAATATAGCGACAACTCTTCAACAGAGTTTAACCCAGCTTATAACTTCAGTTGTAACTATAATTGGAATATTAGTAATGATGATTTCTATAAGTCCTATAATGACTTTAATTGCCCTCTTTACTTTGCCAGCATCTGGGATATTGACTGCTGTAATCGCAAAGAAATCACAAAAGTATTTTGCACAGCAGCAAAAGATAATAGGTGAACTTAATGGGCATGTTGAGGAGATGTTTACAGGGCATAAGATTGTTAAGGCCTTTGGACGAGAAGAAGATTCCATAGAAACATTTAAGGAAATAAACGAAAGGCTTTATGAGGTTGGTTGGAAGGCGCAGTTTATGTCAGGTTTTATAATGCCTGCCCTTAACTTTGTAAATAATGTTGGTTATGTTTTAATCTGTGTTGTAGGTGGAGTTTTTGTTGCAAAAAGAAAGATTCAAATTGGAGATATTCAGGCTTTTATCCAATATATGAGACAGTTTACTCAACCGATAGTTCAAACTGCAAACATAGCTAATATTATTCAATCAACTGTAGCATCTGCAGAACGCGTTTTTGAAGTATTAGATGAGCCTGAAGAAGTGCCAGACAAGGAAAATCCAATGGTTATTGAAAATCCAAAGGGAGAGGTTAAATTTGAACATGTAAAGTTCAGCTACAAGGATGACCAGCCTTTAATGGAAGATATTAATATTCATGTAAAACCAGGACAAATGATTGCGATAGTAGGACCAACTGGTGCAGGGAAAACTACTCTTGTAAACCTTCTAATGAGATTTTATGATGTAAAGGGCGGAAGGATAACTGTTGATGGAGTAGATATAAGAGACATGAAACGTGAAGATTTAAGGAAAATGTTTGGCATGGTTTTACAGGATACATGGCTGTTTAGTGGGACAATAAAGGATAATATAGCCTACGGTAAGGAAGGAGCTACGGATGAAGAAATAATTAGAGCAGCAAAGGCAGCCCATGCGGACCACTTTATAAGGACGTTGCCTGATGGTTACAATACAGTTATTAATGAAGAAGCGTCAAATATCTCTCAAGGACAAAAACAACTTTTAACTATTGCAAGGGCGTTTTTAGCTGATCCTGAAATTTTAATACTTGATGAGGCTACTAGCAACGTAGATACAAGAACGGAGGTCTTAATTCAAAGGGCAATGGCAAATCTTATGAAGGGTAGAACAAGCTTTGTAATAGCCCATAGATTATCAACAATAAGGGATGCAGATCTTATACTTGTTATGAATCATGGAACCATAATAGAGCAGGGAACTCACCAAGAACTCCTAGCAAAGGGTGGATTCTATGCTGAATTATATAACAGCCAGTTTGCAAGGTGAAAACTTAGGGGCTTTACCCTAAGTTTTTTATTTAACTAAAGAGTAACAGAAGTCGCCCACTTCTATAAGTGGGTGATGAATGTTGATTGATAAATTCTTTTTTATGATATAATCAGTATTACAGGAAGGAGGTGTAATTTTGCTAAAGGCTTATAAATACAGGATATATCCAACAAAAGAACAAGAAGAATATTTTGCTAAAGTATTTGGTTGTGTAAGATTTATATACAACAAAATGCTACATGACAAAATAGAATACTATAAAAAAACAGGAGAAATGCTAAACAATACACCTGCACAATATAAAAAAGAATATTCTTTTCTAAAAGAAGTAGATAGTCTTGCACTTTCCAACGCACAACTTAATTTAGAAAAAGCATATAAAAAATTCTTTAGAGATAAAAAAACAGCCTTTCCAAAGTTCAAGAAAAAGAAAGGTTACCAGTCTTATACTACAAATAATCAAAATGGGACAGTAACACTTGAAGGTAGTTATCTAAAAGTTCCAAAGTTAAAGACAAAAATAAAAATAAAACAACACAGACAATTTGAAGGAAAAATTAAATCCGTAACTATATCAAAAACGCCAACAGGCAAATATTATGCTTCTATACTTGTAGAAGAAGAAATTAAAGAATTACCTAAAATAGATAAAAAAGTAGGTATAGATTTAGGAATTAAAGAATTTGCTATTTTATCTGATGGAACAAAGGTAGAAAATCCAAAATGGTTAAGAAAAACAGAAAAAAGAATTAAAATTATACAAAAATCATTATCAAGAAAGCAAAAGCAAAGTAAAAACTATGAAAGGACAAGACAAAAACTTGCAAAACTACACGAAAAAATATCAAATCAAAGAAAAGATTTTCTTCACAAATTATCTTCTAAAATTATACACGAAAACCAAGTGATAGTTTTAGAAGATTTACAGGTAAAGAATATGCAACAAAATCATAAATTAGCCAAAGCAATAACAGAAGTATCATGGGCAGAATTTAGAAGGATGTTAGAATATAAAGCAAGATGGTATGGCAGAGAAATAATAATAGCACCACAAAATTATGCATCAAGTCAAACATGTAGTGAATGTGGATATAAAAATCCTGATGTAAAGAATTTAGCATTGAGAGAATGGAAATGTCCAAAGTGTGGTGCAGTTCATGATAGAGATATAAATGCAAGTAAGAATTTGCTAAAATTAGCCATGTGATTGGTATATATGGGGAAGGAACAGCCCTTTGAGCGTGGGATAACTTACTCCGCTTTGAGTATTGACCACGAAGCCACCACTTCTATAAGTGGGGTAGTTCACATCATATGCTAATTATACATAACATAGCAATATATGTCAAAACCATGAAAAAAGGATGCTTAGTGCATCCCTTTTAAAACTTCTTTTAATGCTGATATAAATCTTTCATTTTGCTCCATCCTTCCAGTTGAAACTCTTATCCACCCTGGCATCTCGAATAAATGTCCTGGCCTTACTATCACGCCTCTTTTTAAGAGTTCATTGAATACCACCTTATCATCAGCCTTTAAATCGACCATTACAAAGTTTGCTTGACTTTCTATAT